>DTYS01000142.1 GCA_012961755.1 Candidatus Latescibacterota bacterium | reverse complement strand
TTAGCTGGAAGATCTGGTCTTAGAGCTTTACCTTCGCACGGGCCAGGCAGGCTTGGGACTTCCCGGCCGGATGGAACGGGGGAACTTGCCGGTCCGACGGAGGGGGCATGGCGGTATGGAAGAAGTGTGCTTTCGGGTGGAAAGGGACCCATAGGGCTGGGGCACTCGGAGGGTATATCGCTTAGTGGCTTTGGATACCGAGAGGTCACCCAAGGTGTCCTCCCTGTCGAAGGGGAGAGCTTCCCAGAGCTTTCGGGAGAGGGAAGTCCGTCGGCAAGATACACGGTGAGGGCTCGCCCGACGAAGGGTCGTCCCGGTATGGTTCCTGACCACGGTCGGCTGGAGGTGAGGTCCCAGAGGAGCGTCCGGGATGCGACGGACGGTCTATCGGCACAGGACGTCCCCGGTCGCTCGACCTCGGTGGCGGAGGGTCCACGCGAGCGCGTCTCGACGTTCGGACCGGGACATAATCGAGGAAACCGGGCGAACCCTTCCGATCCCGCTGAAGTACGCCCGCAGCCCACCGTAAGGCACCTGCAGGACGATAGGACTTACGGGCGAGCCCTCGGAGCAGGGGGCACCGTAACTACTCCGGAAAGCGAAGTCCCCGATACGCAGGCACATGACTTTTCGCCGGGGGGCATCCGAGCCCTCGCAGCAAAGATAGAGAAGATATCCACACAGGTGGCCCACGCGCGGTCCAGAGGAAGGATAAACCTCGTCTTTAAGACGTCGGTGAAGGGAGCAGGACAGGTCCACGTGGAAGTGTCCAGAGGACCTTCAGGGGCAGTCTCCATGTCCGTGAGGGTCCAAGACCAACACATAAGGGATGAGCTCCTGAGGGCATCGCCCCAGATCCGACGGACCCTCGTGGAGGGAGGAGTACAGCTGGTCCGGTTCGATGTGAAGGCTGAAGGCCATCCTCCGGCAAGGGAGGTACAGATCGGATACGATCATCCTCACCGTCGTGGGTCCTCCCGCAGGTGGAGGGGGTCCCGAGGGTGGACGGGATGAAATAAATTATTCGGAGGGCACGTGGGCAAACTTTTCCCATATCCAAACAGTGGTGTTGACAGAACATGCCGTAAATTTTGACCTTGTGTCTTTGGCATATAACTTGCTTCCAAAACCGGGAGGGACCATGGAAGTCCAGGGTATATCCGATCTGCCGAAGACGGACGAATATCGGGAGCGAAAGGTGGAGCTCGGCAAGGAGGATTTCCTCCGGCTCTTAGCCGTCCAGTTGCGCTTCCAGGACCCGTTGGAGCCGATAGGAAGCACTGAGTTCGCAGCCCAACTTGCTCAGTTCAGCGCCTTGGAGCAGATGAAGAACCTCAACGACCGCGTGCGGGAGCTTACCGAGCTGTACCGTTCCAACCAGACCTGGACGGCCCTTCCCCTCATAGGAAGGTCGGTGAAGGTTGAAGGGGATGAAGTGCCGCTGTACGAGGGAAGGGCTCTGATAGGATATACCTTGAACTCTCCGGCCGACGTCCGGGTGCGCATATGGGACGGGGATAAGGTGATACGTTCTGTAGACCTGGGATTGCAGGAGGAAGGGGAGCACCTGTGGGAATGGGACGGTGAGGACGACCGTGGAAGGAGGGTACCGGACGGATCCTACCGGTACGAGGTGCTCCGGGTGGGGGACGGCGATACCTCCTCCGTAGACGGCTACGTGTTGGCCGAAGTAGCGGGCGTCCGTCCCGGAAGGTCCGGGGAGCCGATGTTGGACTTGGGGGTTACGGAGGTAGGTATATCGAAAGTTCGGGAGATCGTCGACTCTCAGAGAGGAGGTCGATAGCTATGATGCGCTCTCTGTTCTCCGCTATGACGGGCCTGCGCAACCATCAGGTTCGGATGGACGTGATCGGCAACAACATAGCGAACGTGAACACGGTCGGGTTTAAGGCGAACAGGGTCACCTTTCAGGAGGAGCTGAACCAGATACTCAGGGACGCTACGGAGCCATCCGGAGCTATAGGAGCAAGGAATCCCATGACCGTGGGTCTGGGTGTGTCCATAGGTACAGTGGATACCCTGTTCTCCCAGGGAGCTGTAGAGAGCACGGAGAGGGCGACCGACTTGGCCATCCGAGGAGACGGATTCTTCGTCCTGAGCGACGGGACGAGGAGGTTCTTCACGAGGGCCGGAAACTTCGCCCTGGACGCGGAGGGCAGGCTAGTGCATCCTTCTACCGGATACGTGTTGCAGGGGAAGATGGCGGACGAGGACGGGGAGATCGGAAGCGGGACCCCCGTTGGGGACATAGTGCTTCCGTTCGGGAGGAAGGACCCGGCCAAGGCCACCTCCCTTATCCGTTATCAGTGCAACCTGAACGCTGATTCGGACGCCAAGAGGGAAGTCTGGACGATGGATCGACCTTTCACCTCATGGGCCAGGGTGACGGGATCGGGCGGGCCGACCTCCCTGACCATCACATCTGGGGAGAACGACCAGCTCAAGATCTCCCTCGACGGCGGGGAGGCCAGGACGATAACCTTAGCCCAGGGGACCTACGCTGACGTGGATGAGTTGGTGGAAGCTATAAACGCCGCCATAGCCGCTGATTCCGTCCTGGACGGCGAGGTCGTGGCCGAGAACCGCAACGGTGTCGTCTCCTTCCGCACCACCGATACCGGGGAGGATGCTTCCATAGTGCTTTTGGAGGGAAACGGGGGACTGGCCAACCTGAACATAGGGGACGGAGCATCCGACACAGGACTGGCGGACGAGGATACCCCTATAAACGAGCTTATGGAGGTCTCCGCGGCATTGGCGGACGGGGATGAGATCAACATCTCCGGAACCAACCCCGACGGTTCGGTGGTCAGCTCGACCTTCGTGTACGGAACTGCCAACGACGGAACTACGCTCGGCGACCTCGTGAAGAAGATAGGGCAGTCCTTCACCGGCGTCACAGCGAGCCTGGAGGACGGCAGGATAGTGCTCACCGACGACAGGGCCGGGGAAAGCCAGACCTCGATCAGCTTGAACGCTATGCCTACGAACAAGGGAGCGATCTCGCTCTACGGTTTCACCAACACGGTGGCGGGGAGGGACGCTGGAACCCATTCCGCCTCCATCCACGTGTACGACAGCCTCGGCAACAGGCATACCGTCGAGATCACCTTCACCAAGGCGGACGAGCCCAACACCTGGACCTGGGAGGTCGAGGTGGACGGAGGCCTGATCTCTCCTACGACAGGATATAAGGGTAGGGTCACATTCAACAACGACGGCTCGCTGGCCGCGTTCACATCGGACGATAACCGGCCGTTGAGGTTCGATCCGGGAAGCGGGGCCGACCCTATGGAGGTCCGCTTGGACGCGGGGCGTTCCGGAACCTTCGACGGGATCACCCAACTTTCGTCTCCCTCCACGACGATCGCGTCCTATCAGGACGGGCACGGGATGGGGGTACTCTCCGGGATATCCATAGATGCGCAGGGGCGCATCACCGGCACCTTCACCAACGGGACCTCAAAGGTCCTAGCCCAGATAGTCCTGGCGGACTTCACCAACAGGGAGGGTCTCAGGAAGGCGGGGAACAACCTCTTTGAGCCCACGGCGAACTCCGGGGATCCTATCGTAGGCTTGGCCGGGGTCAACTTCCCGACGATCATCATGCCCGGAGCTTTGGAGCTTTCTAACGTGGACCTGGTCAGAGAGTTCACGGATATGATAGTCACCCAAAGGGGATTCCAGGCGAACGCCAGGGTGATCACCACCACGGACGCTATGTTGGACGAGGTGATCCGGATGCGGAGGTAAGGTGAGATGATAGTGGTCACCAAGCTGAACGGAGAGCCGCTCGTGCTCAACGCGGAGCTCATAGAGTTGGTGGAGCGGACCCCGGATACTGTGGTCACCCTCACCACGGGGAGGAAGCTGCTTGTGCGGGAGTCCGTGGAGGAGATAGTAAGGAGGGTGTTGGACTATAAACGGCGGATATCCTGTTATCCGGTTCCCTGGGAGCTTTAGGTTTTCGGAGACATAGATGGACCTGGCGACGATCGTCGGTATATTTGCCGGGATGTTCTTGATCGCCTTTGCCATAACGAAAGGAGGGGGACTGGAGATATTCATCCACTTTCCCTCCATGCTGATCGTGGGCGGCGGGACCCTGGCCTCTACTTTGGTCCATTTCCCCTTAGGGGAAGTTCTGAAGGTGCTTAAGGTGGTGCAGAAGGCCTTCCTACATAAGAGCCCGGAGCCCCAGGAGACCATAACCACTGTGGTGGAGATGGCCCGCAAGGTGCGCAGGGAGGGGGTGTTGGCGTTGGAGTCGCAGATAGAGGAGATCCATGACCCCTTTTTAAAGCGGGGAGTTCAGCTTATCGTGGACGGTACGGAGCCCGAGCTCATACAGGACATACTATCCAACGAGATAACAGCGTTGGAGGAGCGACATAAGAAGGGACAGCAGATATTCTCCTCCATGGGCGCGTACGCCCCGGCGTTCGGGATGATAGGGACCCTTATAGGTCTGATCCAGATGTTGCGTACCTTGGAGGACCCTACCAAGATCGGCATAGGCATGGCCACGGCCCTCATAACGACGTTCTACGGAGCATTGTTGGCCAACCTTCTGTTCCTGCCTATAGCCGGCAAGTTGAAGACCCGCTCGGAACAGGAGATTTTGACTAAGGAGATGATATTGACAGGGCTTCTGGCCATACAGAGCGGGGACACCCCCAGGATAGTCCAGGATAAGATGACGGCGTTCCTTGCCCCCAAGTACAGACAGGAGTTAGAGGAGGTAGGGGTATAGTGTTACGCAGGGAAGGTAAAGAGGAAGATACCAAGGGGGCACCGGGATGGATGGTCACCTACGGGGACCTGATGAGCCTGCTTCTGACCTTCTTCGTGCTCATCGCCTCCTTTTCCTCCATAGAACTGTCCAAGTTCAAGCAGGCCATAGGTTCGTTTCTGGGGGCATTAGGAGTTTTGGAGAGCGACCGTGGGAGGATCACATATTCGGAAACCTTCATATCGTACCAGTCCTCCCTGAACCGTTCCTTGGAGCGGCTCTCCCGGTACATATATCGGGAAGGACTGCAGGATATGGTCTCCGTCTACAAGTGCGAAGAAGGGGTGAGGATACGCATAGGGAACCCTCTGCTGTTCGAACTCGGGAGGGCGGAGGTGAAACCTAAGGCGAGGAAATTCTTGCGGGAGATCGCCTTTATATTGGCGGACCTCCCCTGCGAGGTCATAGTGGAGGGGCACACCGACGACCTGCCCATCCACACGGATAGGTTCCCTTCCAACTGGGAGCTATCCGCCGTCCGGGCCGTCAACGTGGTTAAGGTTCTGATGGAATATGGGATACCTCCAAGCAGGCTCGCTGCCGTTGGATATGGGCAGTATCGGCCGCTGAAGCCCAACGATTCCGAGCGACACAGGGCGATGAACCGTCGGGCGGAGGTCCTGATACGCTGGCTGGAGGAGGCATATGAATGAACAAGTAGAGGAACAGGAGCCTCAGGAGGAGCAGCCTAAGGGTAGGAGGAGGCTGTTTCCCTTCCTGTTGCCCCCGCTTATAATGGTAGAAGTCTTTGTATCACACTATATTATCACCAACTTCTTGGTCCCACCTCCCCGGGCGGAGGTGGTGGAGGCGAAGCCCAAGAAGAAGTCTCCTAAGGAGGAGAAAAGGCCGTCCGGCGTCGGGATTTACTTGATAAAGGACCTCATAGTCAACCCGGCCGGAACACATGGGACCAGGTTCTTCCTGGTGTCCTTAGGCCTGGAGTACTCCCCTCCCGGCGCCGAGGATAAGGTCAAGGAGCAGGAGCCCCGCATCCGGGACAGCTTGATAACCATACTTGCGAAGAAGACCTTGGCCCAACTTTCGGATATCACCTACAGGGAGAAGCTCCGCAGGGAGATAAATCAGGCCGTACAGAAGGTCCTGGCGGACGATGCGAAGGTCCTCCATATCTACTTCGTGAAATACGTGCTCCAGTAGAGCGATGGGGAAGGTCCTCTCACAAAGTGAGATAGATGCTCTCCTTTCCGCCATGGCGGCCAAGGAGGGAAGGAGGGGGCCCGAGGTCCAGTTCTACGACTTCAAACATCCGGACCGTCTCTCCAGGGACCAAGCCCGTATCCTGCGGACCATCCACGAGGGCTTCTCCAGGGTCCTGGCGACCTACCTTTCGACCACGATCAGGACGATGGTGGACGTGGAACTGGCTTCGGTGGACCAGGTGATGTACATGGAATTCACCATGGGGATGTCGAATCCGACCTGCATATACACCTTAGATATGGAGGGCCTGTCCGGGAACGCCCTCCTGGAGATCAGTCCGGAGCTGGTCTTCTTCATGATAGATAGACTATTCGGAGGACCGGGAGATGTGACTAGGATAGAGAACCGGCCTGTGACGCTCATAGAGCAGGCCGTCCTTAGGAAGATCGTGGAGAGGATGTTGGAGTTCCTGGACAACGCTTGGGCTCAGGTACATCCTATAGGTTTCAAGATAAAGGAGTTCGAGACGAACCCCCAGTTCGTCCAGATCGCCCCCCCCAGCGAGCCGGTGGCGGTCTTCCCATTCCAGATCGTACTGCAGGATACGAAGTTTCCCATGAACCTGTGTTTTCCGTACTTCGCCCTGGAGCCGATCCTGAAGAAGCTTCCCTCCCAAAGTTGGATGGTGAGGCGACAGGAGGGCGCGGGGGACGAGGGGCGCATAAAGGACGTCCTCAAGGTCACGGAGGTCGAGCTGACCGTAGAGCTGGGGAGGACCGGGATATCGCTGCGGGAGCTGCTGAGGTTGGAGGAGGGAGATGTGTTGGTGTTGGAGACCAGGGTGGACGACGAACTCAAGGTGAAGGTCAACGGAAGGCTGAAGTTCTTCGGGAAGCCCGGGACGCACAGGAGGAGGAGGGCGGTCATGATCGTCAGGGAGGCGTCGCTCGAAGAGCAGGAGGGAGAGGATGAAGCGTAGAATAGGGGAACTGCTGCTCGGGAAGATGGGCGAGGTGCTAAGGTCACTTTTGGGCGAGGAGGTGGGGGTGGGGGATTTAGAGGAAGTGGATGAGGAGCAAGCTAAGAATTTCCTCCCGGATCCATACGTAAGGGCTTCCATCTCCACCGAGGCGGGGAAGGTCCACCTCCTCTTCCCGACGGAGGCGGTAGCCGAGATGGCCGGAGCCATCCTGGGAGGGGAGGGGACGGGGTCCTTCGAGGAACACTTGGACGCCCTCAGGGAGGTCCTGGGACAGGCCGTGGGGGCATTGGAGGCGGAGCTCGGTGAACGGTCCTTCGTAGGAGGAGTTGAGGCGGAGCTGAGCCCCCTGACGGAGCTGAGGGGGCCCTTATCCGGCCTGAAGATGAAGCTCAGGGACAAGGAAAGCATGGTATTTCTCTACGAGGATGGACGGGAGGGACAGGTGACGGTGCGTCCAGTCGAATTCCCCGCCCTTGAGGGTGGGGAGGAGGAAGGGAAACCTCGCAACTTGGAAGCCCTTATGGACTTGGAGCTTGTGATATCGGTGGAGCTTGGGAGGGCCAGGATGAGGATAAGGGACATACTGCAACTGGGACATGGGTCCATAGTTGAGCTGAGCAAGCTCGCCGGGGAGCCCGTGGACCTCCTGGTGAACGGAAGGAAGTTCGCGGAGGGGGAGGTCGTGGTGGTGGACGACAACTTCGGGGTGAGGATCTCGTCTTTAGTGGGCCCGAAGGAGAGGCTCGGAGCGCTTTCTTAGGAGGGGACGTGGGATTCGGGATCGCCCTACGGGCCGCCTTGGCCTTGGGGGCCGTCGTAACCCTTATGTACCTCTTCTTCCTTTGGCTCAGGCGGATGTACTTCGGCCGAAGGGGGACGGGGAGGTTGTTGCAGGTCTTAGATGTTGCCCCTTTGGGCTCTAAGGCCCTCATATGCGCCCTTAAGGTCGGGGATAGGGTGCTGATAGTCGGAACCAGTGAGGGGAGAATATCGCTCCTGTGCGAGATCCTGGGCGACGAGGTCGCGAACCTTCCCACCAAAGGTGAGGAGTTCCCCGGGCTCCTGAAGGCCGCCATCGAGAAGTTCAAGGCGAAAGCATGAGGAAGGCTACTGGCATGATCGGGATTGTCCTCCTCTTCACCGGAAGGGTGTGGGCCCAGGGTCTGCCCTTAGAGCGGGCGTTGGACCCCGGGCACATCTCCGTTACCTTACAGATCCTCCTCCTTCTGACCACCTTAGCGTTGGCCCCTTCTATCTTGGTCATGCTGACCTCATTTACCAGGATAATCGTGGTCCTCTCCTTCCTGAGGCACGCCTTAGGCACCCAGCAGTCCCCTCCGAACCAACTCCTCATAGGCCTCGCCCTGTTCCTCACCGCCTTCATCATGGCACCAGTGTGGAAGGATGTAAATGACGAGGCCCTTCAGCCTTACATAGATGGCAAGATAACGCAGAAGGTGGCCGTCCGAAGGGCGATGGAGCCCGTGAGGGATTTTATGTTCCGTCAGACCAGGGAGAAGGACCTCATGTTGTTCTTCAAGCTCTCCGGAAGGCCCAAGCCGGGAGGACCCAAGGAAGTGCCGACCCACATCTTGGTACCAGCCTTCATAGTGAGCGAGCTCAGGGTAGCCTTCCAGATAGGTTTTCTACTCTACGTTCCCTTCCTGATGATAGATATGATAGTGGCAAGTGTCCTTATGTCGATGGGAATGCTCATGTTGCCGCCTGTCATGATATCCCTTCCCTTTAAGCTTCTGCTCTTCGTGCTCGTTGACGGCTGGTACCTCCTGGTGGACTCCCTGGTGGCCAGCTTCGGAGGATAGGCCTATGACGCAGGAGTTCGTGCTTCAGGTGGCATCCCATGCCCTCCTTACTGCCCTTAAGATCGTGGGCCCCCTGCTCTTGGTGGGAATGGCGGTCGGGATAGCTGTCGCCCTGCTTCAGGCCGTGACACAGGTCCACGAGATGACCCTCACGTTCGTGCCCAAGATACTGGCCGTGGCCGTAGTCGTAGCCTTCATGATGCCTTGGATGTTGGACCAGCTACTTTCCTTCGCTAAGGAGATGTTCGCCCTGATATCCGGGGTACGTTAGGGGGAGATATGGAGATATCTACGGAGGGGCTGGGATGGTTCTTCCTGGGATTCCTGAGGGTGGCGTCTATGCTGGCGGTTATGCCGATCTTCGGCTCAAGGGGCGTCCCGATCCCGGTAAAGCTCGGAGCCGCTTTCTTCCTGACGCTCGCTCTCTTTCCGGTCGTACGGACCTCGGCAAGGCCGCCGGGGGAGATGATCCAGCTTTCGGGGATGGCCCTGAAGGAGGTACTACTCGGGCTTTCGGCCGGATTCATATCCGGGATGTTCTTCTACGGGGTGGAGCTTTCCGGACAGGTTATAGGGATACAGATGGGTTTCGGGGTCGTAAACGTGATAGACCCCCAGGCGAACGTGCAGGTCCCGCTCGTAGGCCAGTTCCAGCAGCTTTTGGCAGGGGTCCTCTTCCTTTCCATGGACGGCCATCACGTGCTCCTCGAGGCCTTGGCCGAGGGCTTCCGACGTGTGCCCTTAGGGGAATGGGGCCCTTCCGTCGGACTTCTGGAAGGCGTGGTCAGGATGGGGGGGATGGTGTTCTCGTTGGCGTTCAAGTTCAGTGCTCCGGTCATAGCCGCCCTCCTGCTGTCCAAGGTCGCCCTCGGCGTCCTGGCCAGGACCGTACCCCAGATGAACGTGTTCGTGGTCGGACTTCCGCTGACGATAGCGGTGGGACTCGCCTGCTTGGCATTTTCGCTCCCCCTCTTCGGATATGTGTTCGCGAAGGTGGTCCACCAGTTGGCGGGGGACCTCGGGACGATATTTTAGGGGAGGCGTAGATGCCCGAAGAAGCCGAAAGGACGGAAAAGGCCACTCCGAGGAGGAGGAAGGAGGCGAGGAAGCGCGGGAGCGTCGCCAAGAGCATGGAGGTCAACTCCGCCCTGGCGCTTCTGGGAGGGGCTTCGGTACTGTACGTGTGGGGAGGGCATATGCTGAAGGATATGGCCGAGCTCGTCCGGGGGGTCCTGACGGAGGTGGGGACAGCGAAGCTCACTCCCGTGGAGGTCCACAGGTGCGCCCTGGTGGGGCTCGGTATCCTGGGAGGTATACTGGGGCCCGTCCTTGCGGCGGCGGTCGCCTTCGGATTGGCCGCGAACTACGCCCAGGTGGGGGTGTTATTTTCTGGGGAGCCCCTCGTGCCCAGGTGGGACAGGATCAACCCCGCCGCCGGGTTCAAGAGGATCCTCTCTAAGAGGGCATTATTTGAACTTTTCAAGGGGATATTTAAGGTCGCCGTCGTAGGCTGGGTGGCTTACGGGGTCTTGAGGGGGAGGATGGATAGGTTCTTCGAAATGGCGGACTGGGAGCTGGGGGAGGCCCTCGGGTTCATAGCCTCCACTGCCTTCGTCGTGCTTATGAGGTCCGGGGTCGTGCTGCTCTTCTTGGCCATCTTGGACTACGGCTTCCAGAGGTGGGAGTACGAGAGGAACCTCAGGATGACCAGGCGGGAACTGAAGGAGGAGTCCAGGCAGACGGAGGGTGACCCTTTGGTGAGGGCGAGGATCAGGAGCCTCCAAAGGCAGCTCGCACGCCGCAGGATGATGCAGGCCGTCCCGAAGGCGGATGTGGTGGTCACGAACCCGACCCTCCTGGCGGTCGCCCTTACGTACAAGCCCGGGAGGATGGAGGCTCCGGAGGTCGTGGCTAAGGGCGCCAGGAAGCTCGCCGAACGTATAAGGAAGGTTGCCTCGGAACACGGCGTGCCGATAGTGGAGGACCCACCCTTGGCAAGGTTGCTCTACAGAAGGGTGGACGTGGGCCAACAGATCCCGGTGGAGCTCTACCAGGCCGTGGCGAAGGTATTGGCATACGTCTACAAACTTAGAGGGGAAGCATGAACGGCCTGCTTGGGAGGATATCGGCTAAGGGGGATTTGATCGTCGCGGTGGGGGTCGTAGCGATACTGATCGTTATGACCGTGCCGATGCCTCCCTTCCTCCTTGACCTGCTGTTGACCTTGAACATATCCCTGGCCCTTATTGTGCTGCTCGTCTCCATGTATACCGTAAGGCCCTTGGAGTTCTCCACGTTCCCGAGCCTGCTTCTGGTCCTGACCTTGTCCAGGCTCTCCCTCAACGTGGCCTCGACGAGGCTGATACTCGGGGATGCCTACGCAGGACGCGTGATACAGGCCTTCGGAAGCTTCGTGGTCAAGGGGAACTATGCCCTGGGGCTCGTGATATTTCTGATACTCGTATTGATCAACTTCGTGGTCATCACGAGGGGAGCCGGAAGGATAGCGGAGGTGGCGGCGAGGTTCACCCTGGACGCTATGCCGGGCAAGCAGATGAGCATAGATGCGGACCTCAACGCTGGGCTCATAGACGAGAGGGAGGCGAGGAGGCGGAGGGAGGATGTAGCCAGGGAGGCGGACTTCTACGGCGCTATGGACGGTGCGAGCAAGTTCGTGAGGGGGGATGCCATAGCAGGTTTGATAATAACGGCGATAGATATAGTGGGGGGATTCTTCGTAGGGGTAGCGCAGAAGGGGATGGGGCTTTCCCAGGCCATTCACACTTACACCGTCCTCACCGTAGGGGACGGACTCGTGTCCCAGATACCTGCCCTGATGATATCAACTTCCGCTGGGATATTGGTCTCGAGGGCGGCCGCGGAGGCGAACCTCGGGAGGGACGTAACCTTTCAGATACTATCACATCCGAAGGCGACCCTCGTGGCCTCCGGGGTCCTGGTCGTCCTAGGGATCATGCCGGGTATGCCCACGGTACCCTTCTTGACGCTCGCGGCGGTGGTCGGGGCCGTGGGATACACGGCGAGGAGGACGGAAGCTCCTCCTGAGGAGGAGGCCCCGGCTCAGGAAGTCCCTAAGGAGGATATGGTGGACTACCTGAGGGTCGATCCGGTGGAGGTGGAGATAGGGTACGGGCTGATACCCATCGTGGACGTGGAGCAGGGTGGGGACCTCCTGGATAGGGTGGTGCACATAAGGAAGGAGTTGGCCCTGGAGCTTGGGGTGCTCGTGCCCCCTATCAGGATACGCGACAACATCCAGCTTAAGCCGGACAACTACGTCATCCTGATATGGGGGGAGGAGGTGGCCAGGGGTGAGTTGACGGTCGGGCAGTATTTAGCTCTAAACCCTGGGACAGCGACGGAGGAGATTCCGGGAAGGAGGGTCAGGGAGCCCGCCTTCGGGCTGGAAGCGGTGTGGATATCCGAGGGGGACAGGGAGAAGGCCGAGTTCGCTGGATACACCGTAGTGGAGGCACCCGCAGTGTTGGCCACCCACCTCTCTGAGGTCCTGAAGGCTCACGCCCACAGGCTCCTTTCAAGGCAGGACGTCCAGAACCTCTTGGACAATGTGAAGAAGCAGTATCCTGCGGTCGTGGACGAGCTCGTGCCCGGTCTTATGAACTTAGGCGGGGTGCAGAAGGTCCTCCAGAACCTGCTCAAGGAGAAGGTTCCGATAAGGGATATGGTGACGATATTGGAGACTTTGGCGGATCACGCTTCGGCGGTGCAGGACCCGGACATGCTGACGGAATATGTACGCCAGGCCTTAGGAAGGACCATATGCTCGGCCTACGTTGGGGAGGATAAGACCTTAGTGGGGATAACATTAGATCCTAACTTGGAGCAAGCCCTCTCCCAGCACTCCGAGCTTATAGCCCAAGGTAGGGCGTCGGTCCTCCCACCCGAACAGCTACAGAAGCTATATGGGAGGTTGGGGGAGTTGGCGGAGGACATGGCGGACGAAGGATTCCAGCCGCTGGTGTTATGTGCTCCCAAGGTGAGGCTTTACTTCAGGAGGTTGGTGGAGCCGAAGTTCCCGGATATACCAGTAATATCCTACGCTGAGGTTCCGGTGGACGTTTCGGTAAGGTCGTTCAGGATGTTGAGCTTGAGTTAAACGCCGAAGTCGGAGCTTTGATCTCAGACGATGAGGATAAAGACCTTTCAAGCGAATTCGATGCGGGAGGCCCTCAGGAAGGTTAGGGAGGAGTTGGGTGGGGACGCGGTAATATTGGACTCCCGTCATGTTAAGGGGCTGCTGGGTAGCAAGGTAGAGGTGACCGCAGCTGTGGACGATCCCCCCCCTAAGGCCGCGACGGGGAACTTCCAGAAGCATATAGAGGCGTACACACGATGGAGGGAGCAGGTACTCAGGGAACAGGGTAGTCCTGGGGAACGTCGGGATGAGATAGCCAAGCTCAAGGAAGAGGTGGTGGCCCTGAGGAGGGCCATGATGGGTAGGAGGGAGGAGGCGGGGTTGTACGGGCCTCAGGGGAGGTGGTGTGGGGTCCTCGTGGGTAGGGGTGTGGAAAGGGGGATCGCGGAGAGGTGGCTCTTGGAAAGCGGCGACGGCGTGGATTGGGAGGCTTACGTGCAGGTGAAGGGATGTCTCAAGGAATGGCTGGGCAAGGTCGTCCCCGTATACGGGGACGACGGCGCCAGGGTGATCGCCTTTATAGGGCCCTCCGGCATGGGGAAGACCACATGTCTGCAGAAGCTCGCTGTGCGTTATAAGCTCGCGAAGGAATGGAAGGTGGGATTGGTGTCCCTGGATACCTACCGCATAGGGGCCATGGAGCAGATGAGGTCCTTTTCCATAGTCGCTGGGATGCCGCTGAAGGTGGCGTACGGTCCGGACGAAGCAGAGGAGGCGATACGGTCGTTAGAGGATATGGACGTAATCTTGGTGGATACTCCTGGCGTAGGGGAGGTGGACGAGATCGTGAAGGGTATAGGCCCGGACGAGGTCCACTTGGTCTTAGCCGCGAACGCTAAGGAAGGGGATATAATGGAAGCTGTGCGTAAGTTCGGGGGGCTTCCCGTGAGTCACCTGCTCTTCACCAAGCTCGATGAGACGATAAGTCCCGGCACAATATTGAACGTGGCCTACGCGACCGGAAAGGCCCTTTCCTACATTTCGGACGGTCCGAGGATACCGGAGGACTTACATCAGGCCACTCCGGAGCTTTTGGCCGGGATCCTCTTGGAGGGATCGCCCCTTAGACGCCCTTAAGAGCCCTTCGGAGGAAACATGGAGGAACAGGCGAGACATCTTCGTGAGCTGTTTTCGGCCCACAGGAACGCATCTGAAAGGAGGGCCAAGTCCTTCACCGTGACGAGCGGTAAGGGAGGTGTAGGGAAATCCAACCTCGCCTTGAACCTTTCCCTGGCCTTCGCGGAGCTGGGTAGGAAGGTCTTCCTTGTGGACGCGGATGTACACCTGGCCAATTTGGACGTGCTCTTGGGGATAAAGCCGAACCAGACCCTCAGGGACTTCGTCTTAGGGGAATGTCCCCTGGAGGAAGTCATCCTGCAAGGGCCCATGGGAATAAATCTGGTGCCGGCAAGCTCCGGGGTGACGGAGCTCTTGATGGCCGAAGATCGGACTTGGGCGAGGTTGGGGGAGGCCTTGACGGCGATAGAGGAGGAGGCAGACGTCGTGGTGGTGGACACGGCGGCGGGGCTTTCCAGGGGAGTATTGGATATGGCTCTGAGCACGGACGATGTCGTCATCGTGACGACGCCCGAGCCCACGGCCGTGGTGGACGCGTATGCTATGGTTAAGGTCGTATCCTCCCAAAGGGGGGAGGTACCTATCCATTTGGTGATAAACCGGGTTAGGTCCCAGTCCGAGGCCGAGGAGGTCTTCGGCAAGCTCAACCAGGTGATAAGGCATTTCTTGGGGCTTAAGGTGATGTTCTCCGGGTTCGTCCTGGAAGATTCGAGCGTGTCTAAGGCCGTGGCGGAACAGCGCCCCTTCCTCCTGGCTTATCCGGACTCCAAGGCCAGTTCCTGTGTCCGCAGGATGGCCAGGAGGTTATCCGGGATGCCCGAGGAGCGGAGGGGTTCGTGGATACGAAGGTTATTTATACTTAGAAGCAAGGGAGGAATAGAGTTATGAAGGACATCGTATGGGGCTTCGGAGGATTGGCCGGGGCGATGGCCCTGATACTCTCCCTCATCTCCGGCGTCTCGCCCTTAGAATCCCTGATACGGGCGGGCGTCGTGTTGGGGGTCTCCTCCGGAGCTGCCCTCGTCCTATTGGAGGCCCTGTTCCAGATTCTGGGAAGACCTGAGGTAGAGCATAAAGAGAGCTGATGGAGGATAGGATGGAAGACCTTTGGAGCGCGTTCCTCGAGACCCGGGACCCAGGGATAAGGGAACGCCTGATACTCCGGTATGTACCTCTGGTCCAGCGCACTGTGGAGCGCATGCGGATCCCTTCCTCCTCGGTGATGGACGGTGATGACCTGTTCGACCTGGGGATCATGGGGTTGATCCAGGCTGTCGACCGGTTCGATCCCTCCAAGGGGACGTTCGAAGCTTACGCCGTCCGGAAGGTGAGGGGGGCCGTACTTGACGGGCTGAGGAAGATGGGATGGATGCCGAGGAATGCCAGACATAGGGCCAAACGGATAGAGGAGGCCATATCCGAGTTGGAGGGGGAATTGGGGCGGTCTCCCTCGGAGGAGGAAGTGGCCGAAAGGCTTGGGGTCCCCCTGAAGCTCTACAGAAGCGCTTTAGAGGAGGTGCGGCCGATCCTGATGCCACTGCGGCGGGATGAGGCCAACTTAGAGGAAGTGCTGAGGGCACCCGGGGAGGACCCGTCCGAGTCGGCCGAGAGGGGGGAGATGGAGGAGCTCTTGATGGAGGCGATCCGTTCCCTGCCGGAAAGGCACAGGAACGTGATAGTTCTTTATTACTACGAAGGGTTGACGCTGAAGGAGATAGGGGAGGTCTTAGGGGTGTCGGATTCCAGGGTCTCGCAGTTACATTCGGAGGCGCTCCTGAGGCTGAGGGCTAAGATGAGGAGATATATGGTCACAGAAGCGATATAGAGGTGATGGCCCATGCCACCGGGGACGTCGTCCGGGCTGCAGCAGGTCGTACCTAAGAGCTTCGCCGCGGAAGAGATAGTGCAGGTGCAACAGGGTCGGCCGACCGAGGATCAGTACCGCTCGGCGGCTCACATGCAACAGCAGGAGGAGGTCCGCGTCCGCAGGCCTCCTCCCCCCCCGAGGGGTGAGGAGGGGAAGGTAGAGGAGAGGGAGGGTAGGGGAAGGAGGAACCCCGAGGGTGGAGGTAAGGAAAGGAGGGAGGGGGGGAAAGGACTTGCATTGAAGGGCCAAGTTATAGATATTTTAGCTTGAGGAGGGCCTTTGTTGGAGAGGTTCTTTTCGAGGGACGAGATCCGCCGCATAACCAGAAGCATAATCAACCTGCCCACCCTTCCCACGGTCGTGGCCAAGATGTTGGAGATGTTGGACAACCCCAGGACCTCGGCCGCCCAGCTCGGAAGGCTCATATCCAGCGACCAGGTGCTCACGGCCAAGGTGCTAAAGCTGGCCAACTCCGCGTTCTACGCCTTTCCCCAGCCCATATCCACCGTGAATTTGGCCGTAGTGGTCTTGGGTTTCGACGTCGTGAAGAACCTGGTCATCGGGATATCCGTGATAGAGAGCTTCTCGAGGGAGGTGGACGGGTACTTCGACGTCATGCGCTTCTGGGAGCACTCCATAGGATGTGGGGTGGCGGCGAGGATGTTGGCCAGGATGTATGGATATCAGGTAAGCGGGGAGGCCTTTACCGCCGGACTTCTGCACGATATCGGGAAGCTGGTCATGA
>DTYS01000141.1 GCA_012961755.1 Candidatus Latescibacterota bacterium | reverse complement strand
TTTAAGGGCTCGGGGTTCTACATAACGGACTACAGGAGCGAGAGTTACAAGAAGGCGGAGAAGAGGGAATCCTCGGAGGGAAATAAGTAAGGATGAATAGGGGGGGATATGAGGTCTTCCGTCCCCTTCCTCCTCTTGACCGTGATCCTCCTCGGATGTGGGAGGCCTTCCCCGGACGAACTCTATAGGTCCGCCAGGAAGGCCCAGCTCGAGGGGAAGTTCGATAAGGCGGAGGAGAAGTACAAGGAACTTCTAAAACTTTATCCTGAGGACGATCTGGCCGACGATGCACTTATAGGTATAGCCTCCATGGCGGCGGCCAGGGAGGATTCCACGGGCGTCTTCCGCGTCGCTGATGAACTTTTAAGGAGGTACCCTGGAAGTCCCCGTAGGGGAGAGGCCTGGCTCCTGAAGGCAGAGGTCTCAGGTCCCGGGGCAAGGGAGGCGCTGTTGGATACGGTATATAGGATGGCCGTACACATGGGGAGCTTCAAGGATTCTTTGGAGATAGCACAGGAACTTTTGAGGAGGTTCGTGGACCGCTTTCCTGAAAGCTCCCTGGCCGACGATGCCCTCTTTATGCTCGGCCAGATCGCCCAGAACAGGGCGCGCTACGATGAGGCGATAGCGAGGTACCAGGACCTTCTTAAGAGGTACCCAGACAGCGAACATGCCTACAAGGTCCAGTTTATGATAGGCTTCATATATTCAGAGGACCTCCACGATTATGCTATGGCCCGCGAAGCGTTCAAAAAGTTGCTCGAGAGTTATCCCGACTGCGACCTGGCTCCATCGGCCGAGTGGATGTTGGAGAACATGGGGAAGCCTTTGGAGTCTCTGGATATCTTCAAGGAAGGAGGTAGGAAGTGATAGAGGTGGAAGGCCTGACGAAATATTACGGCAGAAGTCCCGTCCCGGCTATAGAGGACGTTACCTTCAGAGTTGAGAAGGGGGAGATACTGGGGTTCTTAGGTCCCAACGGCGCGGGCAAGACCACGACGATGAGGATAATCACCGGCTACTTCCCCCCTTCCAAGGGTACCGCCCGTGTGGCGGGCTACGATGTGATGGAGGACCCTATGGAGGTGAAGAGGAGGGTGGGATACCTCCCCGAACATCCTCCCCTCTACAACGATATGACCGTGGAAGGGTTCCTGGACTTCGTGGCGGACATAAGGGGCCTGGAGAGGAGCAGGAAGAAGCTGAGGGTAGGGAAGGTGGCCGAAAGATGTGGGCTTGATGATGTTATGGACGTCAGAATAGGAAAGCTCTCCAAGGGCTATCGCCAGAGGGTAGGGATAGCTCAGGCCCTGGTCCACGACCCCGAGGTCCTCATCTTGGACGAGCCAACCATAGGCCTCGACCCCAAGCAGGTCGTGGAGGTCAGGAACCTCATAAAGGGCCTCGCGGGGGAGCGCACCGTAATCCTCAGCACCCACATACTTCCAGAGGTGAGCATGACCTGTGGGAGGGTGGTGATAATAAACAAGGGGAGGGTGGTGGCCGAGGACACCCCGGAGAACCTGACGGCCAGACTCAGGGGCGTCCGGACCATATTCGTGGAGGCCCGGGGGCCCGCGGACGCCATAGAGAAGGTCCTGAGGGAAGTCCCGGACGTTAAGGACGTCCGGAACGAAGGTTCCGAGGACGGAACACATAGGTTTGTGGTGGAGAGCACCTTGGAGAAGGACGTGAGGGCCCAGCTTGCATCCTCCATCGTAAGCGGTGGTTTCCAACTTCTTGAGCTAAGGCCGGTGGGCATGAGCTTGGAGGACATATTCCTCCAGCTTACCACGGAGGAGGGAGCATGAGAGGATTCTTTGCGGTCTTCAAAAAGGAACTTCATTCCTACCTTACATCTCCGATAGCTTATGTGCTCGCTGCCGTCTTCCTCGTACTTATGGGCTTCCTCTTTAGGAACCTCGTCATGCAGTTCAACGCCTTCTGCCTCACCTATTTCTCCCAGGCCGCGAGGTTCGGAGGACAGCTTCCGGAGCTGAACCTCAACAGGATAGTTGTCGAAAGCTTCTTCGGACTCTTAGGCTTCATATCCCTCTTCATGATACCCATGCTCACTATGCGGCTGTACGCTGAGGAGAAGAAGCTCGGAACCTTCGAGCTCCTCACCACATCCCCCATCTCCAACCTCCAGACCATATTGGGTAAGTTCTCGGCCTGCTTCGTGCTCTACGCCGGAACCGTGGGGCTTACCCTGGTTATGATGGGGCTCTTAGATGCTTATGGAGAGCCAGATTGGGGTCCCATAGTTTCCTCGTACCTCGGTGTACTGCTTCTGGGGGCGTCCTTCGTAGCCATAGGGATATTGGCCTCCTCCCTCACCGAGAACCAGATAGTGGCAGTAGCAATAAGCTTCGGGGCGCTGCTCCTCTTCTGGCTCATGGGTTGGGCCTCCCAGTTCGCAAGCGGCGGCCTCAGGAAGGTGATGGAGTACCTTTCGATAATAGACCATATGGAGGACTTCTACAAGGGAGTTATAGACACCAAAGACGTGCTCTTCTACCTCAGCTTCACCTTCTTTTCCCTCTTCCTTACCGCTGTGGTTTTGGAATCCAGAAAGTGGAGGGGGGTCAGGTAAGGCACGACAAGGAGGACAAAATGCGGATGAGGAGAGGATTTCAGTACGGCTCCAATGCCTTCCTGGTAACGCTCTTCGTCCTGGCGATAGTGGCCATGCTCAACTTCTTGGGGGCAAGGCATCATATAAGGTGGGACGTCACCAAGGGGAAACTTTACAGCCTTTCGGACCAGACCAGGCAGATTTTGAAGGGCCTGAAGAAGGACGTGAAGGTCCTGGCGTTCTATCGGGAGGGCACGGGCGAGAAGCTCAGGGACCTCCTCAAGGAGTACTCCTACCGCTCGGACAAGTTCCACTACCAATTCATCGACCCGGACAAATACCCCGAGAAGGCCAAGACCTACGACATAAGGAGCTACGGGACGATAGTGGTGCAGTGCGGAAGTAAGGAGGAGAAGATATACGAGGAGACGGAGAAAGAACTTACGAACGCTATCTTGAAGGTCATAAGGGAGGAGAACAAGGTCGTATACTTCGTGGAGGGCCACGGGGAAGGGAGGACGGAGGACACGGGGGCGGAGGGCTACAGCAACGCTAAGAAGGCCCTTCAGGAGGCGAACTACGATGTAGAGACGGTCGTGCTCGCCCAGGAGGGTAAGGTCCCGGAAGATTGTGCGGTTCTGGTGGTCCCGGGGCCCCGGAGGAGGTTCCTCCCGAACGAGGTGGACATGGTGAGGGACTACATAAAGGAAGGTGGGGACGCCTTTTTCCTCTTGGACCCTGGTACGGATGTTGGGTTGGAGGATATGCTCTCGGAGTGGGGGGTGAAGGTGGGGGAGGATGTAGTCGTAGATGTAAGCGGAGTGGGCCAGCTCTTCGGCATAGGCGGGCCTGGGGTGCCCATAGCAGCCCAATATGAGAGACATCCTATAACCGAGAAGCTCAAGGGGATCATGACGTTCTATCCCCTTGCCCGTTCGGTTTGGTTCCGGAAGGAAGGTGGGGAGGGCGCCGAAGGGACGGAGCTCGTCAAGACATCCTCCCATAGTTGGGCCGAGACCGATCTTTCGGTTCTGGAGGGGAAGGGGAAGGTCCGCAAGGACCCAGACGAGCGCTCAGGTCCCATACCCTTGGCCGTAGCCGTCACCGTAAAGGTCGAGGAGGACACGACCGGGACCAAGAAGGCCAGGGTGGCAGTCTTCGGGGATTCGGACTTCGCAAGGAACAGGTACCTCCCCTTCCAAGGGAACGGCGACCTCTTCATCAACACCATAAACTGGCTCGCCGAGGAGGAAGAACTTATATCGATAAGGCCCAAACAGCCGGGCTTTAACCCGATACATCTAACGAGAAAGCAGGCGAGCACGCTCTTCTGGATATCGGTGGTGGTGCTTCCTGCGGCCGTACTCGTAGCGGGAGTTTTGGTCTACGTGCGCAGGAGGTGAGGGATGAGGTTAAGGAGCACCCTTATAGCTGCAACGTTGGCTTTGGGGCTTGGGGCCTTCCTCTATTTCTATGAGATCCGGGGCGGGAAAAGGAGGGAGGAAGCCGAGGAGTTCGCAAAGAAGCTCTTCCACTTCGAAGAAGTGGATGTGCAGAAGATAACCTTAGTCAGGAACGACACGACCCGGATAGTCCTGGAGAAGGGGAAGGACGGGCTTTGGCACATAGCTGAGCCCGTAGAGACCGATGCGGACCAGGATGCCGTAGGCAGGCTACTGGACACAATGAAGGACGCCTCCTGTGAGAGGGTGGTGGCGGATTCTGCCTCCGACCTCGGGAAGTTCGGGC
>DTYS01000140.1 GCA_012961755.1 Candidatus Latescibacterota bacterium | reverse complement strand
GGCAGTCGGCGGAACCTACTTGGACCTTTGCACAACGTGGAGAGATATCCTGTGGGAACAGGTCCGGACAGCTTCGTCACGACCGGTGAGGCTTGGACGGACGATTACGTCCTGATCCCCTATGGCCTTATGCAGGACCCGGTGCTCTCGATCAGGGTACAGGTCTCAGCGTCGCCAACCTGACTGAGGGAAGAAGGAGGTCACCATGCGGATCAAACAGTCGGTATGCTATCCCATGTTGAAACCGGAGGACATGAGCCTGGATGATTTCTTCAAGGAGGTTTCCGAGATCGGCTACGCAGCTGTGGAGCTTTGGTACCGGGGCGAGGACTTCGAGGAGGTCGTGGAGCTCGCCCGTAGGTACGGCCTGGCCATAGCCAGCATGTGCGGCCATAGCTCGCTCTCCGACGGCCTGAACAAGCGCTCCAACCACGATAGGATCGAGGAGGAGCTTAGGGAATCCATAGATATCGCGGCCCGTCACGGCATCCCTGGGCTTATATGCTTCAGCGGGAACAGACAACCGTACCAGAGCGAGCTTGAGGCTATAGAGGCCGTGGCCGACGGCCTCCGAAGGGTTGCACCTTACGCTGAGGAGAAGGGCGTAAACCTTAACTTAGAATTGTTGAACTCCAAGGTCGACCACCCCGGCTACCAGTGCGACCACACCGCCTGGGGCTTGGCCGTCTGCGAGCGGGTGAACAGCCCCAGGGTGAAGCTGCTGTACGATGTCTACCACATGCAGATCATGGAGGGGGACGTGATCCGCACGATCAGCCAGAACATTCGATGGATAGGTCACTTCCATACAGCTGGCAACCCGGGGCGCAACGAAATAGACGACACCCAAGAGTTGAACTACGCCGCCGTATGCAGAGCGATCGCTGAGACGGGTTACGAGCTTTACGTAGGTCACGAGTTCAGGCCAAAGGGCGACCTGATAGAGGCCCTCAGGCGGGCCTTCGCAATATGCGACCAGGGATGAGCAGGGGAGGGAAAGCTTCATGGAGGGGTGAGGGACGTCATGGAGGCGGAGAAGGCGAGTCGGCGAGGAAGGCCACAGGGAGGTTAAGATGACGGTTCCCGAGAAGCCTAACCTTCTCTTTATCTTCACTGATGAACAGAAGCAGGACACCCTCAGGGTTTACGGTAACAAGAAGATAAGGACCCCTAACTTGGACAGGCTGGCCGAGGAAAGTATAGTGTTCACGAGGGCCTACGTGAGCCAACCCGTCTGCACTCCCTCGCGCTCCAGCATAATGACGGGCCTCTATCCCCATACTAACGGATGTATAGAGAACAACGTACCACTGAAGCTGGAGGTCCCTACCATAGCCGAGATGGTCGAGGACGAGGATTACCTGAAGGCGTACTTCGGAAAGTGGCATCTGGGGGACGAGGAAATACCGCAGCACGGGTTCGAAGTCTGGGTGAGCATAGAGGAGATGTACAAGGGGTACTATACGAAAGAGGAATACAAGGCGGCCAAGGCCAGCTACCATATCTTCTTGGAGGAACACGGCTTCAAACCCGATGCCAGGAATTCAGGCTATCCCGTCTTCTCAAGGAGGTTCGCTGCCAGGCTTCCCGAGGAGTACAGTAAGCCGGCGTTCCTCGCCGGAGAGGTATGCCGGTTCCTCCGGGAGAACAGGGACAGGCCCTTTATCCTCTACCTGAACTTTCTGGAACCCCATATGCCGTTCTTCGGACCTTACGATGGGATGTACAGGCCGGAGGATGTGGACCTTCCCGAAAACTTCGATTCCCCTCCAGGTCCGGATTCCCCGATAAGGTCCAGATATTTAGCGAGATATTATCGGGACCACGGTTTCGCGGACAGGGAAGGTAAACACCGAACATTGAGGACGGAATGGGAGTGGAGGTACCTCATAAGCCGGTACTGGGGACTCGTATCCCTCGTGGACACACATGTGGGGAGGATCTTGGATACCTTGGCAGAGCTGGGGTTGGACGAGCGCATTGTGGTGGTCTTCACGAGCGACCACGGAGATATGATGGGAAGCCATAGGCTTGTGGCAAAGATGGTTATGTACGAGGAGGCCTGTAAGGTCCCCCTGTTGATAATGGTGCCTTGGCTTAGGGGTTCGCCCAGGCTTGTGGAGCATCCTGTAAGCCAGATAGACCTAGTACCGACGCTGTTGGACATCCTGGGCATGCCCATACCCCCACATCTGGAAGGCAGGAGCTGGTATCCCTTCCTGAGGGGCGACCGACCGTGGCCGGAGGAGCCGGTATTTATAGAGTGGAACGGAAGGGATGGGGACCTTTGGGTCGGGGGTCCCTCGTACGACTTCCCCGAACAGGAGCTGCGGAGGGCTGAAGGGGCCCGGGTCAGGACGGTCGTCACTCCCGAAGGATGGAAGCTCAACCTCAGCGAGATCGGAGAGCACGAACTTTACAACCTTAAGCAGGACCCCTCGGAGACCCGGAACCTCTATAGGGAAGGTCGGGAGGTCGTGGAGATGTTGTACTCTTACATCCGAAGTTGGCAGGAGAGGACAGAGGACGACGTGGAGTTGAAGATTTAGTTGCCGGGGTGAGTGACGCTCCTGCTCTGTCGGACATGGTAGGGATCGCTGACTAAACCCGAACTTCGTTCCACAGCCCTTCCAGCACTTCCTCAACTTTACCTGTGGCGTCCTCCAAGGGTACCTCCCACTTCTCTCCGTCCTTCCTCCTCCTCACTTCTACCTTCCCATCCTTAAGCCCCCTTCCGAGGGTGAGGCGTACGGGTATCCCCAGGAGGTCCGCGTCCTTGAACTTTACCCCCGCCCTCTCGTCCCTGTCGTCCAGAAGGACCTCGTGTCCTTCCGAAAGCTTCCCGTAAAGGTCCTCGGCCGCGTCCTTGGTCTTCGGGTCGCTCCAGTTTACGGGAAGTATGTAGATCTCGTAAGGGGCTATGGATATGGGCCACACCATCCCGCTCCCGTCGGCATGTTGCTCTATCACGGAAGCTACTATCCTCTCGATACCTATCCCATAACTTCCCATGACTATAGGATGGGTCCTTCCGTTCTCGTCGAGGTAGGTGGCCCCCAAGGCTTCGGAATACTTGGTGCCGAGTTGGAATATATGTCCCACCTCTATGGCGGACAGCACCCGGAGGTCCGCACCGCACTTCGGGCACCCGTCGCCCTCCCTTACGGTCCGAACGTCCACATACCTGTCCACCCTGAAGTCCTCCTCAGGTTCAAGCCCTATCCAGTGGTAGTCCTCCTGGTTAGCTCCAGTGGCTAAGTCCTTCTGTCCCCTTACGGTCTCGTCGGCCAATATCTCCACCCCCTCGAGCCCCACGGGCCCCACGAAGCCTGCAGGAGCCCCGGTGATCCTCTCTATCTCGTCGGGCTCGGCGGGCCTGAAGGGCCCTATCTCATCCTCAAGTTTGGCCTCGTTCACCTCGTAGTCCCCCCTTATGAGGACCATCACGGGTCCCTCCCTGGCCACGAATATTAGGGACTTCATAAGCTTAGAAGGTGGCCTTCCGAGGAATCCTGAGACCTCCTCTATGGTCCTCATTCCCGGGGTGTGCACCTTCTCCTTGGGCCTCGAAGTTCCCCCGGAAGGCGCTGGGACCGAGGTGGCGACCTCCATGTTAGCCGCATAGCCACAGGACCTACAGAGCACGAGCCTGTCCTCGCCGGCAGGGGATGGGACCATGAACTCCTCGGACTCGCCGCCTCCCATTATCCCGCTGTGGGCCTTCACTGTTACCACATCCAGCCCGCACCTCTTGAATATCCTAAGGTACGCCTCCCTATGTAGCTCGTAGCTCCCTTTGAGCCCCTCCTCGTCCGCATCGAAGCTGTATGAATCCTTCATGATGAACTGCCTACTCCTCAGGACCCCTGACCTGGGCCTTGCTTCGTCCCTGAACTTGATCCCTATCTGGTACCATATCTGTGGAAGCTCCCTGTACGACCTTATCTCGCGGGAGGCTATCTCCGCGAAGACCTCCTCGTGCGTGGGGGCCAAAGCTATGTCCGCCCCTCTCCTATCCTTGAGGCGGAACATGTTGTCCCCATATTCCTCCCACCTACCCGTCCTCTCCCAGAGGTCCCTCCGCGAGAGGGCGGGAAGTAGGAACTCCTGAGCTCCTATCCTTTCCATCTCCTCCCTTATTGTCCCCTCGACCTTCCTCATGACCCTCCACCCCAAGGGGAGGTACGAGTACACCCCCGAAACGTGCGGCCTTATCATCCCCGACCTGAGCATGAGCTTGTGGCTCAGAACCTCCGCGTCGGAGGGCTCCTCCCTCAGGGTGGGTATAAAGGCCCGAGAGAACCTCATAGCACCTCCTCCATAGCTTCCCTTATCCTCGCGGCATGTCTCTCAAGCTCCTCCCTGGCGACGGGCCTCCTCTTGGAGAAGAATCCGAACCCGTCGCCCGGATACCTGGGCACCACATGTATGTGGAAGTGGAAGACCGTCTGTCCCCCGACCCTCCCGTTGAGCTGAAGCAAATCCAGCCCTTCGGCCCCGAAGGCGGTCCTCACCGCCCTGGCCACCCTCCCTGCTGCGAGGAAGCAGGCGCTTCCCCAGGGCTCCTTCAGGGAGAAGATGTCGGGGAAGTGGCGCTTGGGTACCACAAGGGTGTGGCCCGGAACCGCGGGGTTTACGTCCATGAAGGCAAGGGTAAGTTCGTCCTCGTACACCACGCTCGCATCCTCCTTCCCCTCGGCTATGGCACAGAAGGTGCAAGCCCTCATATCCTCCTCCTCGCCCTGAACAAGCTCCAAGCCAACCCACCGTATAGTATGACGGAGGCCACTGTGAACATGATCCACATCGGAGGGAGGAGCTTGAGCAGGACGGCTAACACCACCAAGGAGGCCGAGGCGGGCAGGGAGACCTTGAGGAACGCCATACGGCTCATGAGGGCGACACCCAAGTTTATCTGCAACAAGATCACGCCCCATCCACCTGCGAGGAGGGCCCATCCGGGGTATCCCGAGTATGGGCTTTCGAACTCCCTCGCAAGCGACCAGACCACCAGTATCCCGAGGATGGCGGGGGTGAGAAACTTTATGCAGAAGTCCCACCACCTCCCGAGCTTGACCTCCGAGTCCATGTTCACGTGCTCACGGAACCTCTCGGCCCCGAGCACGTATCCCACTATCAAGGATTCTGCGAGCCCCACGCCCACAAGCCCGTAGTTGTTAGCGAAGTGGTCGACTATGTCGAGCCAGTAAAGCCCTCCTTTCGTCGTGAAGAGCAGGCCTCCCAAGAAGGCTATCCCCGAAAGGAGCCATGTGGCCCTCCTTCGGGATATGGGCCAGCGGTCGTGCACGGCCGTGACCGCCGCCTCGACCAAGGAAAACGCCGAATCTATCCCGAGGCTCAAGAGCGTCAGGAAGAATATGAAGCCGAAGATTGCCGGAACTGTGGGAAGGAGGGATATAGCCGTGGGGTACGTTACGAAGGCTAGGCCCGGCCCCCCTGAGACGACCTCAGCCACAGGCTTCCCCACGACGTGCGCCATGTACCCCAACACGGTGAACACGGCGAAGCCCGCGAAGTAGCTCGTACCGCAGTTCGCAAGGGCGGTTATGAAGGCGTTGTTGTTGACGTCCGCCCTTTCATGTAGGTAGCTTGCGTAGGCTATCATTATCCCGAAGGCCAGGCTCAGGGAGAAGAATATCTGGCCGTATGCTGCAAGCCACGTCCTGGGCTCGGCGAGCTTCGAGAAATCGGGGGTGAGGTAGAACTTGAGCCCCTCCGATGCCCCCGGAAGGGTCACGCCCCTCAGGACAAATATGGCCAGAAGTAAGACAGGAAGTGGAACCGTGACCATGACCACCCTCCCCACCCTCCTCACACCGTGTTGGACTATCCAGACTATGCTCGCCCATGTGAGGACCAGCCCTAATACGACCGGAAGCCTGAGACCACCGAGCTTCCCGGGTCCATCGCTCAACCCCAGAAAGTCCTTGTAAAAGAAGCTCTCCGCCCTACCTCTCCAGGAGAGGGAGAGGGAATGGTATAGGTACCCCCAGCACCACGCCATGACGACCGCGTAGTATATAACTATCGTAAATCCAACAAGTATGGCCCACCATCCGATCCATTCGAGCTTGTTCCTGACCTTTGCGAACGCCACAGGAGCCCCCGCCTGCATCATCTTCCCGAGCCCGTACTCCAGGATCATGAGGGGGATCCCGGCGGTGAAGAGGGCCACAAGGTAAGGTATGAGGAAGGCCCCTCCTCCGTTCTGGTAGGCCACGAACGGAAACCTCCAGACGTTCCCCAGGCCCACTGCGGAGCCTATGGCCGCCATGACGAAGGCCATCCGGCTGGTCCAGCGCTCCCTCTCCATCATCCCTCCCTTCCCCTGAGGTACTCCAGTAAGCCTCCCGCCTTCATTATCTCCAATGCGAAGTCCGGAAATGGGCTGAACTTGTACTCCTCCCCCTTGCTGAGGTTCCTCACCACCCCGGCCTCCAGATCTACCTCAAGTTCGTCCCCGTCTTCCACCTTCCTCGATATACCCTTGCACTCTATCGCCGGGAAGCCGGTGTTTATGGCGTTTCGGAAGAATATCCTTGCGAAGCTTTCCGCTAACACCGCCCCGACGCCCACCCCTTGTATGGCCCATACCGCGTGTTCCCTTGAGGAACCGCATCCGAAGTTCTCCCCTGCCACGATGAAGTCCCCCCACTTCACCTTCCCCACGAACCCAGGGTCGAGGTCCTCGAGGGCGTGTCTGGCCAGCTCCTCCCTGTCGTCGGTGTTCAGGTACCTTGCAGGGATTATCTCGTCGGTGTTTATGTGGTCCCTCGGGTAGACATGGGCGTATCCTCTCATATCCCCTCCTCTAACACAGGAACTCCCTCGGGTCGGCGATCCTGCCCGCCACCGCAGATGCGGCGGCCGTGGCCGGGCTGGTCAGGTAGACCTCGGACTTGGGATGCCCCATCCTCCCCACGAAGTTGCGGTTCGTGGTGGAGACGCACCTCTCGCCCTCGGCTAAGACGCCCATGTGGCCTCCGAGGCAGGGCCCACACGTAGGGGTCGAGACGGCGCAACCCGCCCCTACGAAGACCTCCAGGAGTCCCTCCCTCATGGCCTGAAGCCAGACCCTACTCGTTGCGGGTATGACGATGGCCCTCAGGTGAGGGGCGACCTTCTTCCCTCTGAGGACCTCGGCGGCTATCCTCAGATCCTCCAGCCTACCGTTGGTGCAGGACCCTATCACGACCTGGTCTATATGGATATGTCCCACTTCGGATATTGGCCTTCCTTTGGAGGGGAGGTGGGGGAAGGCGACCATGGGCTCGAGGGAGGAGACGTCCACCTCCACTGTGCTGGCGTAATCGGCATCTGGGTCCGATGTATAGATGTGGAAAGGTTCGTCGGACCTCTCCCTTACGTACTCCAAGGTCTTCTCGTCCGGGGCGATTATGCCGCTCTTAGCTCCCGCCTCTACGGCCATGTTAGTCAAGGTTAGCCTCGCCTCCACCGAAAGCTTCCCCACGATGGACCCTGTGAATTCCATGGCCATGTACCTCGCACCGTCCACCCCTATGCGGCGTATGACCTCAAGGATGACGTCCTTGGAGTAGACCCCCTTGGGAAGCTCCCCCTCAAGAACGACCCTCATGCTCTCCGGTACCCTGAACCAGAGCCTACCTGAGTATAGCACCGCTGCAAGGTCAGTGCTTCCTATCCCGGTGGAGAAGGCTCCGAGGGCTCCGTACGTACAGGTGTGGGAATCTGCCCCGACTACCACCATCCCCGGCCTTACGAACCCTTCCTCCGGAAGTAGGGCGTGGCATATCCCGTGCCTCCCGACCTCGTAATAGTGCCTTATTCCGTGCTTCCTCGTCCACTCCCTCAGCCTCCTGGCGAGCTCAGCGCTCCTTATGTCCTTGTTGGGGACGAAGTGGTCAGGAGTGACGACTATCTTTTCCGGGTCGAAGACCCTATCCATCCCCCTCTCCTCCAACATCGAGACCGCGGGAGGGGTGGTAACATCGTGGCACATCACGAGGTCGACCCTCGCCTCGACCAACTCCCCTGGCCCGACCTCGTCCCTGTCGGAGTGGGCGGCGAGAATCTTTTCCGTTATGGTCATCCCCCTCCTCCTTTGTAGCCCAACTTTTCTCCGGAATATACCACAAGCCTTCCCTCCGGTCAAGGGATTCGTTGAGGGCTTTCACTTCACCGTAGACAGGTTCCAGGGGAGTTCATGTTATGCCAGAACGTTCCCGATCCGTTCAACTGATACAGAGTAAAGGGCCTCAATGAGGTCGACAGGAAGATTCGGGGAAGTCAGAAGGATGCGGATTACCCATCGCTGATCCAGGGCATATCCGCTTGTTGATAGGTGCCTTTTTCCGCACTACCCTGGGGCAAGATAGCATTTTTGGACATGCGGTCCCAGCAAGCGCAGGATGCGCTGATGGAGCTCCGTGAGATTCAATACACGTCGTTCAACACCTTGTGGGCCATGGATG
>DTYS01000139.1 GCA_012961755.1 Candidatus Latescibacterota bacterium | reverse complement strand
ATGAGGCGGTAGGCAAGCTGCCCGTCGTCCGTAAGGAGCAGTAGACCCTCCGAATCCATGTCCAGCCTTCCCACGTGGAACAGGTCCCTCGGAAGGCCGAGGTCGAATATCGTCGGCCTGCCGAATGGGTCGTCCTTGGAAACTACGACTCCTGGAGGTTTGTTGAGTATTATGTAGGAGAAGCTTCGCTTTGCGCGGACGGGACGGCCGTCTACGACGACCTCGTCCCTATCAGGGTCCACCACCTGCCCTAACCTCGCCACCTCCCCGTTCACCTTCACCCTCCCCTCCCTGAGCATCTCGTCCGCCTTCCTGCGGGACGCCACTCCCGCCCGTGCTAAGAATTTGTTGAGCCTCACCTTCATGTCTCATCATCTCTTCTATCTCTTCCGGCTTCGGAAGCTCCTCCAGGGAGCGGAGCCCGAACGTCTGGAGGAACTTCCTCGTGGTCCCGTAAAGGAGGGGCCTGCCGGGGGCATCTGAGCGGCCGGTTATCCTTATCAAGCCCCTCTGGAGTAGGCCCGCCAGCACCCCCCCGGAGCTCACCCCCCTTATGGCCTCCACCTCCTGCCTCGTCACAGGTTGACGATAAGCTATTATGGCCAAGACCTCTAATGCGGCCTTAGAAAGCCTCGCCTCTGAGCGGCCCGACAGTTTCCTGACCCAGGGGGCGAACTGGCTCCTCGTGGCCATCTGGAAACCACCTGCCACCTCAACTATGAGGAAGGAGCGCCCGGTCTCCCAGTACTCCCTGTTGAGCAGATCTATGGCTTCCCTTATGGCCTCCGTATCGGCGTCGAGCAAAGCCTTCAGCCTCCCTAGACTCAAAGGGCCATCGGAGGCGAAGAGGAGAGCCTCCACCACCGGCTTCACCCTATCTACCTCCTCAATATCCATAGGTCCCCCTCCCCCGCAGGGCGGACCAATAGCCTTCCCAAACGTATAAGTTCCAAAAGGGCGAAGAAGCTGACTACCAAGGTGAGTCTATCTAGTCCTCCCATAAGCTGTCTGAAGCTCCACCTTTCCCCAAGTTGGAACCAGCTCTCAAGCCACGATATGCGCTCCTCGAGCGATACCTCCTCAGTGGACACCTCCTGGTAGGACGGCTCCGGAGCCTCCTCCGTAAGCCTCAAGAATGCCAAGGCGAGGTCGAAGGGGCTCGCCTCCTCCACTTCCTCATGTCTGAGCCCTCCCCTCCTGAAGAATACCTTCCTCTGCTCCTCGAGCCGCCCAGCGAGGACCCTGACCACCTCCCGGTAGAAACGGTACTCCAGTAGCTGTCGGGTCAGCTCCTCCCTCAGGTCCACTTCCTCCTCCTCGAACTTAGAGGGGAGGAGGCTTTGGGCCTTTATGCGCATTAACGTCGCGGCCATCACGAGGAAATCCCCGACCCCCTCCATGTTCAGCTCCCTCATCCTCTCCACGTACCCCAAAAATTCGGACGTTATCTTAGCTATGGGGATGTCGTATATATCAAGTTCGTCCCTCTGGATGAGGTAGAGGAGGAGGTCCAAGGGACCGCTGAATACCTCGAGGTGTACCTCGTACAGGTCCCAGAACTTTCTTACGGGCAAGGTGGCCATGGGAAGCTTCCTAAATATAAATAAAATGGAAGGAAATCGCAACAAGTGATGGAGCGTCGGTCCCGTCGACGGAGGAATTTTCGGAACGGACTGACCTTTTATCTTGACAGGAGGGTGTATTAGGTGGTATATTGCTGAAGGCTTGAGGTTACATTATGGCGGAAGATGGCTGGACTACCCAACATCCTCTTCGAGAAGGCCTACACGGTATGTCCGCGAGGGCGACCGTAATGCAGTTCCCCCACGGCATAACCTCCAACGTGCACAACCTGGGCTCCTCCGTCCACGAGCTTGAGGACAGGACGGAGGCGTTCGGCGGGAGCAACCGTCCCTCTCCAAGGACGTGGGCTTCGAGGGGCAGAACTTCCCGGGACACGGGGGAGGGGGATTCAATTACCCAGAATATAAGAAGTACCTGGCCGAGAGGACGAAGCTCTTCCATCCCATGAGCTGGAGGGACCCGTAGAATCCACCGTGCCGTACTTCCTTGCGGAGAACACTATATCCCTAGTAGACCGGTTCGCCCGGAGGGGAAGGCCCTTCTTCATCTGGCACAATTTCTGGGGTCCCCACGCTCTGTTCTATGTCCCCGAGGAGTTCGTATACATGTAACAGGGACGTTGAGATCCCCCTGGCCGAACTACGAATGGCCCCCACCATGCGAAGATACATCCGGACGCGGAGAGGCTTACGTGGGAGGACTGGGCGACCGCCGTACGCTACTATTATGCTTTCACCGCCCTCATAGACAGCCAGATAGGGAGGATACTGGACCATTTGGAGGAGAACGGCGAGTCCCTCCTCCCGCTGATGGAGGGGGCCTGCGAAGGGTTGAGGGATGCGGTAGTCGTGGAGTTCGGCCGCGTGAACGACCTGGCCATGACCCAGAGGACTCTGAGGTGGGGGGACCTCAAATTATGGTTACAACTGCTGCCGCGAGGACGGAGACCTGAGCGTGGACCCCAACAAGACGCGCAACCTGATAGCACATCCCGACTACCGTGAAGTGCCGGTTAGGCTGTTCAACCTTAAGGATGACCCGAGGGGAGGTGGGTCAGCAACGTATTCCCGGAGGAGTGGGATGACCTGGCTGAACCTCGTCTCGTTCCTACATGGACTGGGGGTCTTCGGCTCCTTCACCATCCTGCCGGTGTACATGAGGGACTTAGGGGGGACGGACTTCCTGGTCTCCCTCTCCATGGCGCTCTTTTACTTAGTGAGGGGCTCCCTAAACTTCCTATCCGGCCCCCTTTCGGACTCCTCCGGAAGGAGGAAGCTGATAACATTGGCCTTGGCCCTCTTCAGCCTTTCCCATGTGTGCTACGCCTTGAGCCGGGCCCCTACAGCGATCTTAGCCTCGATAGCACTCCAGGCCACGGCCGCAGGGCTATATTGGCCCGTGGCCTTCGCCCTCGTATCTGGACTCTCCGGCCCCGGGGAGGGCCCCCATAACATAGGCAGGTTCCTCTTAGCACTCGGGGTCGGGGGCGTGGCCGGAAGCTGGCTCGGAGGAATCGTGGCGGACGTCTACTCCCCGAAGGCTACCTTCTGGCTCGGGGCCGTCATCCTGGCGGTCGCATGCGGGACGTTCGCGTCCTTCGTGCCTGAGGGTAGGAACCCAGGTGGAGGGAGGTTCAGGCTGAGGGACGTCCTTTCGGTGCCGTCCGAAGTCCGGTTGCCGAGCCTGCTGGCTGCAGGGGCCAGTATAGTGTGGGCGGTGTTCAACGTCGGCATGCCTTTGTGGCT
>DTYS01000138.1 GCA_012961755.1 Candidatus Latescibacterota bacterium | reverse complement strand
GGGGCCTTGGGACTGGCCCTGTTGACATGCGGTGGTGGAGGGGTCGGCCCCAAGGTCAAGGCCGACGGAACCTTGTATGTGCAGAATGTGAACGGGCGCCTGAAGGTCTGGGTGACGGTGATCTCTATAGACGGTCAGGTTCCCGAGGGAAAGGACCTTCCTCAGGAGGTATCTCCTCTATCCTTCCCGGAGGAGCACCGTACTTCCCAGCCTTTCGGAAGAGGGTGATAGGACCCTTCTTGAGATACTTCTCGGGAGCTGGGCTGGAGGTCGGTCCGCAGGATGATCAGGGAGGTGGGGGCTACTGGGCTGTTGACATCGACTTGGGAGGTGCGACATGCGCTGCATCGTAGCTTTTACCATCGTGGCAGCGGTCCTCGTCTCATGTGGAGGAGGGGCAGGTCCGAAGGCTAAGGCCGAGGGGGCCGTGTACGTTCAGAACAGGGACGAAAACCTTGACCTCAAGGTCAAGGTCGAGTTCATAAACGGCCGGCCACCTGGGCCGGAGCACCTCCCGGAGGGAACTGTCCCGGGACAGGAGGTGACCGTCCCCCCGGGCGAGGGCCCGGTTCAGGTTACTGCTGTACTTCCGGGAGGTACCGAGGTCCAGCTGAGCTTCTGGCTCAGGAAGAGGAGGAACAGGTCCCTGGACGTCACCGTAACCGTAGACGGGAGCCAGATGGTGGACTTCGGACCTAACACCAACATAGAGGCCGGGTTCGTGGATTACCAAGTTAAGCCTTACTGAGGAGGAAGGATGAAGGTTTACATAGTGACCGACCTGGAGGGAGTAAGTGGGATCTGCCTCTTCGAGCAGACCAGGGAGAAGGTGCCTCCGCTCTATCAGGAGGCAAGGTTCCTGCTCACGAGGGAGGCCAACGCGGCCGTCCAGGGATGTTTGGACGCAGGAGCCGAGGAAGTCGTGGTCCTGGACGGGCACGGGGGTGGGTTCAACTTCGTTCCCGAGGAGATGCACCCGGGGGCGCACTTCGTGACTGGTCCTGCGAGGCCACATCCCCTTTTGGGTTTGGACGAGAGCTTCGGGGCGGTGCTCTGTGTGGGATATCACTCGAAGCTCGGGACTCCCGACGGCGTGCTACACCATACCCAGAGCTCCAAGGCGGAAACTAGGTATTGGTACAACGGGATAGAGATGGGGGAGATAGGACAGGTAGCCCTGATAGCTGGGCACTACGGAGTCCCAGTGGCTATGGTCTCCGGGGACACGGCTGCGTGCAGGGAGGCCAAGGAGCTCTTGGGGGAGGATGTACTGACCGTGGTCGTGAAGGAAGGTTACAGCAGGCATTGTGCAAAGATGTTGCCTCCTAAAAGGGCGAGGGAGGAGATAAGGAGGAAGGCCAGGGAGGCCGTAGAGAAGGCGCCGTCCCTAAGGCCTTTCAGATTGCCGCTTCCTATAGAAGGTAGGCTCGCCTTCGGAAGGGAGGAGTACGCCGAGAAGTTCAAGCCCAAGAGGGCAAGGAAGGTGGACGATCTAACCTTTGTGGCCACATTCCAGAGTGCCTTAGAAATATTGGAGTTCTAAGTGAAACTTGATCTATCGTTCGGGGGCGTGAGGATGGAGCAGGCCAGGACGGTCTCCGGAAGGACAATTACACTACATGCCACGTTCACCCAGTTCAGCCTTCCCCCCGTCCGGGACGCGCTGATAGTGGGAAAGCGGGCCCTTATAGGGCCGAAGGCCCTCTTCCGGTCGCTCGAGGTGCTGCTGAAAGGACAGTTCGAGCTCATACCGGTGGAACATCCCACAGTCGAGGCGATCATAGTCCGCAAGTCCGACCTGAGGAAGCTTACGAAGGATAGGTTAGTCCCCATACTCCTGGAGGAGGCGGGGAAGATCATGGACGAGACCGACTGCCTCAGGGTGGAGATCGAGATAAGCGTCTCCGTGACACGGGAGGTGAGGGAAGGATGAGGGAGCTTCTGGAGGAAGCCCTTTTGCTCCCCTCGGACGACTCCGTTGGGGAGGCCTTGAGGAGGTTCTCCGAGGATGGGGTCCCCTTCGCCCTGGTGATGGTGGAGGGACGGTGGCGGTACGTGACGCCCGGGACCTTGGCGGGAATCCCCGGGACGAGGACGCTCATGGACGCAGGTCTCCCTGAGGTCCCCGAGGTTCCGCCGGACCTGTCCTTAAGGGAGGCGCTGGACGTCCTCGAAGGGGAGAAGAAGGACGCCCTCGTCGTCCTCGAGGGAGGGAGGCCCTTGGGCGTCCTGAGGCGTTCCAGGGTCCTCGACCACCTCCTTAAGCAGGCGGGGGAGGCCAGGGAGGTGGCCGAGGAGCTTGCGGCCGTGTTCCGTACCTCTCCCCTCCCGATACTCGTCGTGGACGGGGACCTCAGGGTGCTGGAGATGAACGACGTCCTCTCAGAATGCACAGGGGTCCCCATCGAGGAAGCCCTGGGCAGGAGCATGGGGGAGGTCCTGGGATGCGTGGAGGGGGAATGTGGCTCCTCCCCGGTATGCAGGGGATGTAGGGTCAGGAGGGCAGTTTCCTCAACGTTCAGGAGGGGGAGGCCCAGAAGGGATGTGGAGGCAACGGTGGTCAGAGGGGCGGGGGAACTTCGCTTGCTCGTCAACGCTGCTCCCCTGTCCTACAGGGGCAGGAGGGCCGTCGTGGTCGCGATGCAGGACGTTACCGAGAAGGGGAGGCTCCTGGAGGAGCTCAGGGAGCTGAACGAGAGCCTCGAGCGCAGGGTACAGGAACGCACTTTCGAGCTCCAGGTGCTCTACGAACTCTCCCAGAAGATAGGGTACACATTGAGCTACGGTGACCTCTTTAAGCTCGTGCTCCGATACCTCCACAGGGTCCTGCCGTACGATGTGGCAGGTTCTATCCTGGTCCTGGACGACCTGAAGGAGATGTTCCTGAAGAAGGCCCGCCCGCTCAGCGAGGAGGTGGTCCGGAAGGTAAAGGGGACCATTTTTGAAACGTTCGCTGAGGTGGGAGGCCCGAGGCTCGAACCCGAGGAGGTCGAGGAGATCGTGATCGAGGCCCACGACTACGACCCCAGCTCCCCTCAGGTCCCGCACCTCGGGACCGAATTCTTCCTCCCGCTTGCGGTGGGGAAGGATATAATAGGGCTCATCTTCGCCGGGGCTGAGAAGGAAGGGGCCTTCGCACGGGGGCGCAGGGAGGTCGTAGATACCCTGGTCCGGCAGGCGGCGATATCCGTCCAGAGGCTCAAGGCGGTCCTGACCGCGGAGAGGACCAGGCTGGAGGCTGCTGTAGAGGGCATGGGGGAGGGGGTCGTCGTACTGGACGGGAAGAGGATGATAGCCGTGGCGAACCCGAGGGCCAGGGAGTTCCTTCCCCTGTTCACCGAGGCGGGGTTGGGAGGGGAGAAGCCAGTAAGTCGGCTCGGAGGGGTGGAACTTGATGTTATACTGGAGATGACGAGGAGCGGCAGGTATCAGGAGGTCGTGGTCCCGGGCCCTCCGGAGAGGATATTCGAGATAACCGCTTCACCCTTCGGGGAGGAAGGATCGAGAGGGACTGTGATCGTCATAAGGGACGTGACGGAGGAGAGGGAGGCCCAGAGGATGCAGGCCCAGCAGGAGAGGCTCGCCGTCGTAGGTCAGATGGCCGGGGGCATAGCCCACGACTTCAACAATATACTTAGCATCATTATGGGGTACGCGGAGATAGCGCTTATGAAGGTAGAGCCAGAGTCCGAGCTCGGGGAGTGCCTCCGGACCATAATCTTCCAGGGAAGTAGGGCGGCGAGGCTCATCCGTCAGGTCTTGGAGTTCAGCCGCAGGTCCACGGGCGAGCCCAGACCTATGGATTTGTTACCCTTCCTAAAGGAGACGGTGAAGTTCCTGAGGAGTTCGATCCAGGAGAGCATAGAGCTGAGCTTGAAGGCCGAGCCAGGCACCTACATAGTAAACGCCGATCCGACGCAGATGCAGCAGGTGATCATGAACTTGGCCGTCAACGCGAGGGACGCCATGCCCGGGGGAGGAAGGCTCGAGGTAAGGTTGGACAAGGTGGAGCTGGGGGAGGAGGTGAGGTCCTGGGACCCAGAGCTCATCCCTGGCCGTTACGTCCGCATAACGGTGAGGGACACCGGAACGGGGATGCCTCCGGAGGTATTGGAGAGGGCCTTAGATCCCTTCTTCACTACCAAGGAGCCGGGCAGGGGTACGGGCCTGGGCCTCTTCCAGGTCTACGGCATAGTGAAACAACATAGAGGGCACATATCCATAGAGAGCGATGTGGGGAAGGGGACGTCGGTCCGCGTCTACCTTCCGGAGCTCGCCCAGGTGGCCCCTTCGGAGGAGAGGAAGGAGGAGGTACCGAGGGGGAGCGAGACAGTGCTCGTGGTGGAGGACGAAGGTGGGGTGAGGGAGTCGCTCAGGGGGATCTTGGAGGGGTTAGGATATAAGGTAATCACGGCCTCGGACGGAGAGGAGGGGTTGAGGCTCTACAGGGAACATCCGGGTAAGATCGACGTAGTCCTCTCCGATATGGTGATGCTGGGGATGGGAGGAAGGGAGCTTTACAGGAGGCTTAGGGACATAGACCCCGGTGCGAGGGTCCTGATCATGAGCGGGTACGGATTGAGCGAGGAGGTCAGGGAACTGATCTCCGAAGGGGCAGCAGGTTTCATACAGAAGCCGATATCCATGGAGAAATTGGCCAGGGAGTTGAGGAAGGCCTTGGATGGGAGGTAATATGAAAGTGTGCGTCGTAGGTGGCACGGGACATGTGGGAGGTTTCCTGGTCCCCGCCCCCGTAAGGGAGGGACATGAGGTCACGGTCGTGGCCACTGGTCGGACCCCCGCGCCAGGAGGACCCGAATGGGAGAAGGTCAGGTTCGTGAGGGCGAGGTACGAGCGGGGAAGCGAGGAGTGGGATAGGGTTATGAAGGACTTGGGGCCGGAGGTCCTGGTGGACATGCTGGGAGCGGACCTCCCCGGGACCTACAGGGCGGTGAGGGGGGACCTGTAGGCACCTGGTGGCCTGTGGCTCCCTGTGGATGTTGGGCCCTCCCAAGGTCGTGCCCACGCCGGAGCAGGCGCAGGGGCCGTGCGAATTTGAGGGATACGCCAGGAGGTACGAGGAGATATACGAGGTTATGGAGGCGGCCCGGAGGGACGGGGTGGCATTCACAGCTATATTCCCTCCCAACATCTGCGGGCCCGGGAAGGTGCCCTTGGAGCCCAAGGGAGGGAGGGACCCCTCGGTGCACTCGGATATGGCGAAGGGGCCCAGGCCCTCATAGGACCATGCGACGCCGAGGATGTGGCCCAGGGCTTCGTCCTCGCCCTGAGGTGTCCGGACGAGGCCGACGGGGAGGTCTTCAACGTGGGCTCGGCGTATGCCCTCACGGCCGTCAGGTTCGTCCAGGTGTAGGGAACATATGTGCCCGGACATATCGAAGATAAGGAAGCTCGGGTACGAACCCCGATATACTCCGGAGGAATCCATGGAGCGGGCCGTAGCGTGGATGAGGGACCGGGGGATGGTATGACCAAGGCCCAGCTCAGGAAGAGGATGCTGAAGCTCAGGAAGGCCCTATCCTCGGACGAGGTGAAGAGGCGGAGCGAGTCGGTGCTTTCCCACCTCTTTTCCCACCCCGTCTACAGGAACTCCCGGATCGTGCACACGTACATCTCTGTGGACGACGAGGTGGATACCTGGCCCCTCATATCCAGGGCCTTGGACGATGGAAAGAGGGTCGTAGTGCCCGTGGTATCCGGAGACGAGGACATGGTGCACTGCGAGGTGGACTCTAGGTCCGAGTTCGTGAGGGGGAGGTTCGGGCTGTGGGAGCCTAAGCATCGCAGGGAGGTAGACGTAAAGGAGCTGGACCTGGTGGTGGTCCCGGCGGTGGCGTTCGACAGGAGGGGGTACAGGCTCGGCTTCGGGAGGGGGTACTACGATAGGTTCCTCTCCCAAGTCTCAGCACCCAAGGTAGGCCTCGCCTTCGACTTCCAGGTGGTCCCTCTCATCCCCGAGGACCATCACGATGAGAGGGTCGATTATTTGGCGACTGAGGAAGGAATTTTTAGAATATTTAAGAAAAACTGAGTTATTATCCAAAATTTGAGAATATTTTCTATTAATCTTGATATTTCTCCTTTGAAATTTCTGACAGAAATGTATATATTTAGCATCCAACTTAGCACTCATAAGAGGTAAGTGCTAATATCAACGCTTATGTGGTTAAACTCTAAAACCTTAGGGAGGAGGTGATTCCGGGATGAAGGTGAGACCTCTTGCGGACAGGGTCCTCGTGAAACCCTTGGAGGAGGAGGCCGAGAAGAGCGCGGGGGGGATAATAATCCCCGACACGGCCAAGGAGAAGCCCAGAAGGGAGAGGTGATAGCTGTGGGGCCTGGC
>DTYS01000137.1 GCA_012961755.1 Candidatus Latescibacterota bacterium | reverse complement strand
CGGTGGCGCTCTAGCTCAGATGGTAGAGCACCGGACTGAAAATCCGGGTGTGCCCGGTTCGATTCCGGGGGGCGCCACCAACTTTTATATACTTACAGCCCTTCCGGTCCTTGAGCTCTCGTAAGCGGCGTCCACTACCTTCATTATCTCCAGCCCGTCTTCCAAGGCGTTGACCTCCGGCTCCCTGTCCTTCAGTATGCACTCCGAGAGGTAATCGACTTCTAAGGCATACATGTTCGCAGGTCCGGCCTTTATCTCCTCGGCCGGGAAATCCTCGGGCCTCCTTTCCTGCTGGGCGTCGTACCCCCCCACCTCCTTCATGAGGCAGGCGATCATGTTCCCGGCCCCGCTCTGGCCTATCGTCCCCTCGGCCATTATGCTTCCCCTGTCCCCGTAAACCTCAAGCCTGTTCCTGACCGCTGGATCCGGGATGTTGAAGAAGGAGTCCACGACCCCGTGGGCCCCGTCCTCGAAGAGGAGCAGTGTGGTGGAGGAGTCGTCCACGGGATACCCGAAGGTCTGGGTGTTGGCTATGGCGTAGACCTGCACTATCCTGCTGCCCATAAGCCACCTTAAGAGGTCGTAGCAGTGGGTAGCCATGTCTATGAGGGCCCCTCCTCCGCCCTTCTCAGGGTCCTGCCTCCAGGCCCCAGGTATGTCGGGGTACCAGGTCGTAAGCTGGGCCCTCCCTAAGACCGGCTTTCCGAGCTTGCCCTCCTCTATGAGCTCCTTGGCCCTCCTGTGGAGGGGATGGAACTTCATCATGTACCCTTCGGTGGCCTTCACCCCGGCCTCCCTCGCAGCCCTCACCACCTCCTCAGCCTCGGATGCCGTGCGGGCTATGGGCTTCTCCAAGAGGAAGTGCTTGCCGGCCTTAGCTGCAGCTACTGCCTGCTCCTTATGAAGATACACGGGGGTGGCTATGTAGACGGCGTCTATCTCCGGGTCCGCCAAGATGTCCTCCACCGTATAGTAGACCTTAACGTTGTACTTCCTCGCCGCCCTGTCCGCGTCCTCCTTGGGCCAGCTCATCACGGCCACGAGCTCAGAGATGCGGGACCCTAACATTCCCGGTATCGTGCGACGGTCGGCTATGCCTCCGGCTCCTATCACTCCCCAACGGACTTTCTCCATAGCTCCCTCCGTGACTTGTGAACTTCTATGCCATCTTAACCACTATGTCCGATATCACGTTGGCCGCCTCGTCCCCCCTGTCGGCACAGTTGCTCAGGTGCCTGTAGATCTCCCTCAACTTCAGTACCTCGATCAAGTGCTCAACATCCTTGGGACCGGAGAAGAGGTCCGCCAAGGCCTGTCGGTAAAGCCTTTCAACCTGGTTCTCTACGGACTTCGCCCTCCTTGCGTGGTCCAAGGCTACCCCGGGATGGTCCTTGAGCCTCACGACCGCCATGTAGACTTCGTGGGCCGCGGCCACCAGCCGGGACACCATGGCCCTCAGGTGGTCGTTAGGCTTTACTCCCAAGATGGTCATCTCCTCGACCGTGGTATCCGCGTAGTCCACTATGTCGTCTATCGCCCTGGAGAGGGAGAAGAGGTCCTCGCGGTCGAAAGGGGTCACGAAGGAGCGGTTAAGTTCGTCTATAAGTATCCTCCTGAATTCGTCGGCCTCCTTCTCGGCCATCTGGACCTTCTTGGCGGCCTCATCGCTCCCGTCCTTCATGAATTCTTCCAAAGCTTGCATACCTTCCCAGGTCTTCTCCGCCTGTTCTAAGAGAAGCCTCAGGAACTTGTCCTCCCTACGGCGGAAGAAGTCCCGTAGTCCCACATCTCCTCCTAAAAGGCTAAGCGGAGCAGTAGACGAGCCAGGGCAGCCAGCAGAGCTGTTGCGGGCATCGTGAAGAGCCAAGCCACTACGACATCCTTGGCCACACTCCAGCGCACCTTTGAGATCCGCTCGGCCGCTCCGGCTCCCATGACGGACGCACTTATGACTTCCGTAGAACTCACCGGCCCTCCCAGGAGGGATGCCGAAAGTATTACGGCCGCGGAGGAGAACTGGGCGGTGAAGCCGTGCACGGGCGTGATCCGGTAGTACCTCCCACCCACCGTGCGAATTATCCTCTTGGCCCCGAACGCCGTACCTGAGGATATCCCAAGGGCACATGCCAGGACCACCCATCCGGGGACCGAAAATCCCTTCAGCGGGCCGGCAGCCATGAGGCCCATGACTATAAGTGCCATACCTTTCTGTGAATCGTTGGTCCCATGGCTCAGGGCGAGGACAATAAGCGCCAGCACCTGGACCCTGTTGAAGAAGATGTTCACCCTCGGGCTCGCCCCCTTAGCCGTGTACATCGCGGCCCACATCAGGATGTATCCACATATCATCCCTAATATAGGGGAGATCACCAGAGAAATGAACACCTTTTCGAGCCCGGGCAGGAGCACCGCCCCCCTCCCGCCCTCAGCCAAGGCGGCGCCCACGAGCCCTCCTATGAGGGCGTAGGAAGAGCTTGAGGGTATCCCGAGCCTGTAAGTCAGGATGCACCAGAACACGGCCGAGGATGTGGCAGCCAGGACCACAGGAAACACGACCACCTCCCTTGCGACCACCTGATGCCCTATGGTGTCGGCCACGGCTATGCCGAAGAGGAAGGGGGCCACAAGGTGTGCTAAGGCGCTCAACATCAGGGCATCCCTCAGGGAGAGGGCCCGTGATGAGACCGCGGTCGCGACTATGCTACCTGAGTCGTTGAACCCGTTCATGAAGGTGAACGTGAGGCCCATAACGGTCAGAAGTCCTACCTGCAATATATCCGGCATCTAAATCTCCCGGTAGAACCCCTCCACCGAAGCTACTACGTCCTGCGGGCTGTCGACTATCCTGAATATCCCCAAGTCCTCCGAAGATATGTAACCTGGTCCGAGGAGCTCATCCCTTATCCACGAAATCAAGCTCCCCCAGTACTCGCTCCCGAAGAGCACGACGGGGAACCTCCCTATCCTGCGCGTCTGTATGAGGGTCACAGCCTCGAAGAACTCGTCCAAAGTCCCGAAGCCTCCGGGGAATATGACGAACGCCCTCCCGTACTTTATGAACATCACCTTCCGTGCGAAGAAGTACCGGAACGATAACCCCTTCTTCACGTAAGGGTTGAGCTTCTGCTCCATGGGAAGCTCTATATTGAGCCCGACGGAGTCCCCTCCGGCCTCGTATGCCCCACGGTTCGCCGCCTCCATGATCCCCGGCCCCCCTCCGGTTATGATGGCGTACCCCGCCCCGACCAGGAGCTTCGCCGTCTCCCTCGCCATCTCGTAGATGTGGGAGCCGGGCTTCACCCTGGAGGAGCCGAATATGGTGACCGCGGGGCCGAGCTTGGAAAGTTCCTCGAAACCTTCCACGAACTCGGCCATTATCCTGAAGACCCTCCAGGTATCCTCCTCCCTAAGGTCCCTTCCCATCTTACCTCCCGTACTTCCGGTACGCCTCCATCAGGGCCTCGAAGTTTTCCGTAGGAACGTCAGCCTGTAAGTTATGTGCGGTCCCTAAGATGTATCCTCCTCCTGGGGCCAAAGCTTCTATCCTGTCCCTGACCTCCCTCCTGACGTCCTCGGGCGTCCCGAAGGGGAGGGTGCGCTGGACCGAGATCCCTCCTTGGAACGAGAGCACATCCCCGAAGTCCGCCTTAAGGGCCCTCGGGTCCATGTCCTTGGCCTCAGGTTGGAGGGACTGGAGCACGTCCAGGCCGCAGTCCAATATGAGGGGTATAAGCTGTCTCACCGATCCG
>DTYS01000136.1 GCA_012961755.1 Candidatus Latescibacterota bacterium | reverse complement strand
GGCCGCTCACGAAGGAAGCCCTGGCCGACATACATATCGGGCTTACTGTATACGCCCTCGTGAAACGCCCCCCCTCCCCGGCCAGCCTGTCTATGTTAGGTGTTCGGACGACCGGGTCCCCGGAACATCCCAACGCATCCGCCCTGAGTTGGTCCGGCATGATGATGAGGATGTTAGGCGGTTCCATCCGGTCCCTCCCTACAACCTCTGGAGCGGCACCACACAAAGTTTCCCGTATGCGAAACATATCGCCCTCTGACGTACGCCACGGAGTGGTCCCTGAGTACCTCCTCGGGGGCTCGGGCCCGGAGAGGCTGACGAACAGGTGGGAGGGTCCGAACGAAGCGGGCATCTCATCCCACCTCCATCGTGTAGTGGACCGACCTCGCTACCTCCACGAACCCGAGCTTCTCGTAGACGCGCTTTGCGGGGATGTTGTCCTCTAAGGTCGTGACCCTCAGTATCCTCGCGCCCTCGACCTTCAGGCGTTCCACCACGGAGCGGACTAGGGCCGTGCCTATCCCCCTCCCCCTGTAGTCAGGGTCCACGGCGTTGTTAAGTACGTGGCCCACCCCGTCTTCGTCCATCCTGAAAGTGGCGTACCCCACCACGACGCCGTCCTCCTCTGCCACGAGGACCCCCTCCGGGTTGCTCTCGCAGAACCTCCTCACCTCTTCCACCTTCCTTTCCCTCCAACCCTTCCCCCCTATCACGCCGTGCCTCTCCTCGAGCATCTGGTGGAGCGTGTATCCATCCCAGGCCCTGTAGGTTATCTCGTATATCCTGGGGAGGTCGTCCGGCCTTGCGGTCCTTACGGTGACCATTTCGCCTCCTACTTATCCACGTACTCCAGAAGGATCATAACGTTTTCCACCGGGATTCGGTGACACCCCCACCATAATGCTACCTCGGAGTGGCAGTGCGGGCCTATGAAACCCGGACAGAGCACGCCGTCTATGATCTTTCCTGCCTTCGGGCTCGTAGAGAGGTTACGGATTCAACGACTTCCTATGGAACTCCCTCAGCTTCCCGGGCACCTTATCATCCCGCTTCACCTTCCGTATGAGTTCGGCCAACTTCTCAACGTGCGCCTCCACCGTGACCTTCCCCTTCTCGGGGGAGGCCTTCTTGGCGTCTCCCACGTATCCGTCCGGGTACGAGGCGTACCAGTCCACCGAGGTGGACGCGGGGGAGAGGTCGTAGTCCTTTCGGGAGGAGTAGAACTCCTTCGGGACACGCTCCATCCGTACGAGCTCAGGATAGAGGTACAGTGCGAAGCTCGTCTCCACCTCGCAGGCGTGGCCGATCTCCTTCGTCTCCTTAACCCGTTCTACAGCCTCGGGGGCCAAAAAGATGGGGGGGAGGTACACTGCGTAGTCCTTTCCCTTGTCGCAGAGCTCCTGGAGGAAGACCTTAAGTAGGGCGGAGTTCCCCCCGTGACAGTTGACCAGTACGATCTTCCTGAAGCCGTTCCTGGCCACCTCGTCGCAGATGGCCTCCAAAAGTCGCAGCAGAAGGTCGGCCTCGAGGGAGATCGCTCCAGGTAGGTTCTTCATCTCCTTAGTGTAAGTGAAGAAGAGTGGAGGCAGGACCACAGCGGGTTCCCTCTCTGCGGCAAGAAGGGCGACCTTATGTGCGATGAGGCCGTCGGTGCCGAGGGGGAGGTGCTCCCCGTGTTTCTCCAAGCTCCCAATGGGGAGCAGGGCTACTCCCTCCCTACGTAGCTCCGCAAGTTCCGATGCTGTCATCCTCTCCCACTGCATAGCTCCTCCTAAGGCTCCGTTCATCCATCATGGCCAGCGCGTTTTCCCGCGTCCCCTCCCCGACGTGTACGGGAGCGCCTATCTCCCAGCCAGCTTTATGTGCTTCATCTCGTTCTCCACCTTCAAAATCCCGGAAAAAAATGTCCCAAGTGTGACGCTCTACCTCACCACTTATCACTCCTCCTTGGCCATCGCTGGCGGCCACTACACCTTATTCCCCTTTCGAAGGAGCAAGGCCCAGTCGAGGCCGCAACACCAAACTAATCTCAAGAGATTCTTTAACTTGGCTAGAAGCATGAACCAGGCAGATACTGGACGGGGACTTGGTTCTCCTACTGCGGGCGTCCGTATAGAAGAACTCCAGGCGCATGCCTTCCCTCTATCCGTATATCTCCTTCCGCTTGGCCTTGAGCCATTTTACAGCGTGCCTGGCCAGCCTGTCCACATCCTCTATCGTCGGAGGGCGGAAGTCCACGTGGAAGGGCGTGCAGACCTCATAGGCGAAGTAGCCCTCGAACCCTGCCTCCTTACACGCCCTTATGAACTCCTCTGTGGGCACTACCCCCTCGCCTAAGGGCACGAGGTGGACCCTCGGGAGCCTCTCCAAGGCCAGCCCTCTGAAGTCGGAGTACCTGACCATGGGGGGGAGGTACACGAAGTCGGTCACGTGGGAGTGCACTATCTTCCCCGAGAACCTCCGAACTGACCCCCCCACGGGCTCCTCCCTAAGCGCAAGTAGGGGGGCGTCCAGGCAGATGTAGAGCTCATCCCATCCGACCTGCCTCATCATGGCCTCTATGGCGTCCACGTTCTGGGCTACGCCCGTATGGACCTCGAGGGCTATGCCTACGCCGCAGTCCCGGGCCACGGGCAGGAGCTTCTTGAGGGCCTCCACGGTCCAGTCCCACTGGTCCCAGAGCGTGGCGCCGGGGTATATGTGGTCCCCTCCGGAGTATATCCTTATGTACTTACAACCTAAGTCACGGGCGAGCCTTATGCTCTCCCTTGCGAAGACGAGTTCCTTCTCCCTGTCCAGGGACTCGGGCCTGTTGAGGTCAACGTAGGCCGCAAAGAAGGGAAGCTCCACACCCTTTCCTTCGGCCAGCTCCCTGGCCTTCTTCGCCCTTACTTCGTCGTAGTCGAGGGGCGAACAGACCGGTGCCTTCCCCACCACCTCCACGCCCTCGTACCCCATGTCCGCAGCCCTCTCTATCACCTCCTCCAACGAAAGCCCAGGCCCTCTGTAGAATATCCCGGCGTATGTGATGGAGTGCAGTCCTACCTTCATCCTTCCTCCCTTGTCGTTCATCCCATATTGATGAGCACGGCGGCCACGGCCGAGCCCAGCTTCCCGAGCCTCTCCCCCCAGAGGGCTACCGCCACCAAGACCGTCAGCAGGAGAAAGGAAAACTACCAACAGTGCATCTCTGGACGATCCGGAAAATACCTGAACGCAACGGGAGCCATGACCTGTCTGAAACCGAACTCCACCAAAAGGGGATATGTGTGCTCGTTCTTAGAACCACAACACGGAACATAAGTATACGGCCTGAAACCCAAGGCCTCCCCAAAGTCCTCCAATATTATCTGCATCTGGATAGCCTTATCGTAGTATCCAAGGTCATATTTATACCTCGGAAACCTGAAGCCAGGAACATTGGGCTGGACCCCCTATCTCGAAGCCCTCCTCCCTGGGCCTTGGCTGCCTCTGGAGTGAGGTAGAACCCTGCACCCTTGACCATGTCGTACCTCCTGAAGGCTCGCAGTCCACCTCGTAGTGGAAGTACAGCTTATCCTTCATAGCTAACCTCCTTCTTCCCCGCAGGAAGGAGCACCTCGCCGGTCCCGGTAAGCTCCACGCCCTCGGCCTTCAGCTTCCTCCCGTCCCAGGAGGCCGGGAGGGCAACTCCCATGCCGTCTGCAGGTCCGGATATGTGGACCCTGACCCTGTCCCCTTCGGCCTCGGCCCGGACCTCGACCTCTTCCCTCCTCCACCAGAACTCCATCCAGGTCCTGATGTCGTATATAGGGATACCGAGCTCCCTGCACCGTTCTATCATCCCTCCTACCCAGGCGGACGTGTCCGGGTACGCCCTCCCGACGATGTAGTGGGGATGGAAGAGCATGTTCATGGGCTGGTAGGTGAACCTAAGGCATCCTTCCAACTCCCCTAAGCTCTTGGATAGGACCTCCTCGACCTTCATGGGAGGATACCCGCTCTTGTCGTGACACGTTGCGTCGTCGCTGGGGCCCGTAAGTGGGACCTCGTAGACCTCGGAGGCCCCCTCCTTAAGGAACAGCCTGAAGGGAAGCCCCTCGCCCGCCCTCGCCCTTGGGTCCCAAGTATAGTTCAAGGAGGAATCCACCCTTATACCGTTCGCCTGGAAGGCTCTGACCTGTGCGTCCCATCCCACCCATATGAGGGAGTGGCCCCTGACGGAGGTAAGCTCGAGCCCTTTAGAGGAGAAGGCCTTCCTGTCCTTCCCGAGCCCTGAGGTCATCTCCTCCTCGGAGGGGTTCTCCCCGTGGTAGTAATGAAGGCCAAAGTCTATCCCCCGTCCCCTCCACTCCGAGACCTCCTCAGAAGAGAAAAGGGAGAGGTCCTCCGGCATGGTGAACTGGGTGTATGGGACCCCCCAGGCCGAAAGCTTCCCCCAGGCCTTTAGGAGGTTTTCCCTCTCCAAGTTATCGCTGTCCCCGCTTAAGAGCATGCAGGTGGTGTGGGGGTATGGGTAGTACCATACCCTCGGGAGGGGGGAGAGGCCCTCTGAGAGCTTCCTCAGCATCATAAGAAGGAGCCACTCGTGGAACGTGGGCTGTGGCTGGTGGGTGAGCTTGGGATCGTAGACTTTGACGAAGGGATATGTGCTCCTCGCCTTCCCGTCGCCCGTGGGGATGGAGAAGTCCCCGTCCGATGCGAAGAACTCGTGACCCTGGTGGAACACTAAGATGGCCGAGGGGAGGTCGTAGAGGAAAATCCCCCATCTGCCCCTTCCCTCTTCGCCCCAGACGAGGGCAGGGTACTTGGACGTGAAGTTCCTCGCCGTGGTCGTGAAGTCCAAGGCGAAGTGCGCCCAGGCCTCCCCCCTCCTCTGCCTGACGAGCCTGAGCGCGGAAGGAACCTGAAGGTAAAGGGAGGGGAAGTCGTAGGATGAGGTCCTCATGTAGGGGAAGGGGAATGTATAAGGAAGCTCCTCGCCCACCCAAGAGAGGGCGTGGGGCTCGGGCGTCAAGAAAAGTACCTTCCCCCCGTCCCTTACGAAGGTCCCGAGCGCATCGAAGTCCTCCCTCTCCACGAGAGCGTCCGGGAGGACCACCAGATCCCCGTCCATAGGTCCTTCGGCTCGCTCGAACGTCAGGCCCTGCCTGGTCAGGATGTCCTCGGTCACACCCCTCCGTACCTTGTCCCTGCCGTATATGGAAAGCCGCATGGTTAGCCCCAGTTTTTCAGCTGGTCCACGTTCTTCACGACCTTAACCACGGCCTCGGCCAGCTCGTCCAGTAGGTCCTCCTCCACCTTCCAGTGTATCACCGGAAGTCCCACCATCCTCCTCCACATCTCCTCCGCTACGGGACACATCCCTCTTTTGTACTCCACCGGAACTTCTACGTACGGAGCTTCAAAGGGATACCCCGGTCCCCAGATCGAGGCCCTCTCCTCGTAAACTGGGTTCCAGTACACGGGAAGGTACCCGGCACGGCCCCTGCTGGCCGGCACACCTTCGGCTATGAGGGCCTCTATGAACCTCTCCCTCGGGACATCCCCCATCTTATCCTGGAAGTACTGCCAGAGGTAGTTCAGCCAGGTCCTCTTGGTCCCAGGTGCCTCGTAGGGGGGCACGAAGCCGTCCGAGGCTGGACCTATCCTCTCGTTGAGGTAGGTTACGTTCCTCCTCCTGACCTCGTTCCATTCATCTAAGTGCCCGAGCTGCACCCTGGCCACCGCCGCGGCCACGGGATGGATGCGGTACTTGAACCCGAAGCAGGAAGGAGCCATGGGTCCTGCCTTCCTGTCGTTGAACCTCCTAAGCTTAGGGTCGGAAAGCTCCGGTATCCTCTCGTAGTGTCCGAGCACTACGGCCCTCTCGTAATATTCCCGGTTGCTCGTGACGAGCACCCCACCCTCTATCCCGGTCATGAGCTTCGAATTCTGGAGGCTGAAGCAGCCCACATCGCCTATCGTCCCGACCTTCCTCCCCTTGTATTCGGCACCGTGGGCGTGGGAACAGTCCTCCACGACGGGTATCCCGTGCCTGCTGGCTACGTCCATTATCTCTTCCATGGGGGCCACGGCCCCGAAGACGTGGACCACGGCTATCGCCTTCGTGCGTGGGGTTATCTTCCTCTCAAGGTCCTCAGGGTCAATGGTCCCGTCCTCGGGGTTCACGTCCACGAAGACCGGAAGGGCATGGAGGGCCAGTATCTGCGAAACCTGGAGGTGCCATGTGTAGGCCGATGTCAGCACCTCGTCCCCGGGCCCTACCCCCACCGCGAAGTAAGCCGCGTGGATGGACGAGGTGCCGTTGTTGTGGGCCAGGACGTACTTAGTTCCCATATACCTTGCGAAGTCCTCCTCGAACTCCCTTATGACCCCATATATGTCGTCGGATTCCAAGACTTCCATCATCGCCCGCTTCTCCTCGTCCCCGAACCTGGGCCAGCGACAGGCCTCTTTAAGTTCCTCCTCCCTCGTGAACGCCTTAGGTCCACCGAGCAGGGCTAAGGTTTCGCGCTTCATAGTTCCCCCCTTCGACGAGTCGCTCGCAGGCGCATATGAAGTCCCGCGATGTCAGGGTATCGAGGAAGAAAACTCATCCCCCTACGGGTACAGGCCCCTGGTGTGGAAGGCCTCGGCCACCCTTCCCACGGCCAACATGTATGCGGCCAAGCGCATATCTACCTTCTCCTCCCTGTGGACATCGTAGACCTCGTGGAAGCTCCTCACCATGATGTCCTTGAGGCGGGCGTTTACCTCGTCCTCGCTCCAGAAGAACTCCTGTATGCTCTGGACCCATTCGAAATAGGATACCGTGACCCCTCCCGCGTTTGCCAGGATGTCCGGTATGACGAAGACGCCCTTGTCGTATAGTATTAAGTCGGCCTCCGGCGTCGTAGGACCGTTCGCTCCCTCGGCTAATATCTTAGCCTGGACATTATCCGCGTTCTCCTCGGTTATCTGGTTCTCCAAGGCGGCCGGCACGAGCACGTCGCACTTGAGGGCAAGGAGCTCCTCGTTAGTTATGTCCTCGCCTCCGGGGAACCCGACCACCGTGCCTGCCTCCCTCTTGTGCTCAGAAAGGGCGTCCACATCCAAGCCGTGGGAGTTATAGGTCCCCCCATGGGAGTCGCTCACGGCCACGACCTTAAACCCCTCCCTGCACAGGAGCCTCACCGCGGTCCCTCCCACGTTTCCGAACCCCTGCACCGCCACGGTCGCTCCCTCCTTGGGGATGCCAAGTTCCTTTATGGCCTCCAATATGGTGAGCACCACCCCCCTTCCCGTGGCCTCTTCCCTACCCCGGGAACCACCTATGGACAAGGGCTTGCCCGTGACCACGCTCGGTACGGAATATCCCACGTTCATGCTGTAGGTGTCCATTATCCAGGCCATGGTCTGGGAGTCAGTGTACACGTCGGGGGCCGGGATGTCCTTCTCGGGTCCTAAGAATATCATAAGCTCGGTGGTGTACCTCCGGGTGAGCCTTTCAAGCTCCCCCTTGGACATCTCTTTGGGATTGCAGACCACGGCTCCCTTCGCCCCTCCGAAGGGGATGTTCACCACGGCACACTTCCACGTCATCCACATTGCCAGGGCCTTAACCTCGTCCAACGTCACATCCGGATGGTACCTTATCCCCCCCTTGGCCGGGCCTCTATCCAAGCTATGGTGGACCCTGTAACCCGTAAAGATCCTCATCCTCCCGTCATCCATCCTCACGGGGAACGTTACTATCAGGGTCCTCCTGGGATGGCGGAGCCTTTCGTGGATCTCCTCCTCCAGCCCTATGCGTTCCGCAACCCTGTCCAACTGCGAAAGGGCTATCTCCCAAATGTTCCTCTTGTCCGTCATGGTCTTTCCCTCCTCGAAGTATCTTTAACCATACGGAAAGGGCCGCACCTAAGGCTCCGGCCCATTCCCCTAAGGGGGAGATCTGCACTGGCACTTCGACCCTGTCGGATAGGGCGAACTCCCGGAGGGTCTCCCTCATCGGCCTCAACAGGTGCTCTCCAAGCTCGGTCATTCCTCCCCCGACGAAGACGGCCTCCGGATGGAAGAGGTTCACAGCGTACGAAAGCGCCTTACCGAGCCACCTTCCAGCCCGCTCCACCACCTTCTGCACTGCCCTGTCCCCCGCATCCACCCGTTCCTTCAGGGCCCGGGGTGTGACGTCGAAGGGCTGGACCATGCCCTCGGATATCAAGCCCTCCACCTCCCTCCTTATGGCCCTATATGAGGCCAAGGCCTCGAGACAGCCGAAGTTCCCGCACATACACGGGGGGCCATCCTCCTTCATCACCATGTGCCCTATCTCGGCGCTCCTGCCACCTCCTTCCCACAGCACCTGTCCACCCTCCCATACGCCGAGGCCCACCCCCGTGCCGAGGTTTAGGAATAGGAAGTGGGAGAACCTTCTTCCTTCCCCCAAGTATCCTTCCCCCAAGGCCATGCCCTGGGCGTTGTCTATGAGGAAGACGGGGACTCCGACCTCCCTCTCCATCTCCCTCCTCAAGGGGAAACCCTCCCACCCCTCCCACCTGCTCATGGATATCCTCCCCTCCCGGTCCCAGATCCCGGGGAACGCGACCCCGACGCCTAAGAGCCTCCTATCCCTTCTCCCCTCCCTCACGACCTTCCCCATGAACTCCACCGTCTCCTCTGGGGAGAGGCCGAGGTCCCTTTCGCCCTTCTTTTCGAACACCTTCCTCTTACCCCCATCTAACCCTACCACCCTCCAGAAGGCCGTGCCCAAGTCCACACCGGCGGTGTACCCCCAATCTGGGTTTATGGCGTACTGGTTCCTCCTCCTCCCCCGGCCCCTCTTCTTTTCTTTAAATTTTATAACTAAACCTCCCTCCTCAGCTCGGAGCTGGTGGAACACCCCGACCTTAGTCACCCCGATCTGATCCGCTAATTCTTCTAATGTAGAGGGGCCATTTTCCCAGAGGAGCTGTACGACGATGTCCCTAACCTTACGAGCAGGCCTTTCCATTTTGTTAAAATATATAATATTTTTCCGAGGGACGCAACTTCCCCGTCACCTCTGGCCGACCCTCTTCCTCATAGGGCTTCCATATGTTCAGGAAGTTCCTCGAACTCGGGCACCTCCACCAAGTACAAGTTTCCGTATCCGGTATGGTCGCTCGTGTAGATCACCCCCCCGCCGTCCTCCGTAAACCTCGGATGTACGTGGAGCTGCTGAACGTGGAAGGAGCCCCTGTGCCGGACCAAGCGTCGGGGTCCCTCTGCCTCGTCCCCCCGGAACCTCCAAAGGAGCAGGTACGGGTCCTCAGAGCTTCCATCCCCTACCACGAGGTCCAGGTCCCTACAATGCAGATGCGTGGAGCCCGGAGGTATGGGGAACTCCGAGACCTCCCTCCCGTCCCACCTCGCCGCACCGAAGATGGGACCTTCGGGGGTGGAGCCGTGGTATCCCACCCTCTCCCCGTCCGAAAACCAGAATTCGTGCCCCACCCTCTCGCCCGGCCCCGTGGGCCTTATGGGCCACACCCTTCCGGTCCTCAGGTCCAGGCCCCATATCCTCTGGTCCACGAGGGTCCAGGGCCCCTCGTGGCAGAACGTCAGAAGTTCCGGCTTCTTAGGAGATGTGTTGACGTGGCCTATCCAGTACCTCTCTTCGTGCAACACCTCAGCCTTACCCCCGTCCACCGGGACCCTCAAGACCTTAGAAAGGGGCCTCGCCTCCCAGGTCTCCCTGAAGCCGACGTAGCCCCTGTCCAGCTCCGTTGGGAGCACCTCCTGCCATATGGAAGTGCAGACGTACCTCCCGTCCGCGGTCACGCTCGTTATGCTCCCACGGAAGCCTTCAGGACGTTCGTACAGGGGCCTCTCCTCGAGGGTCCTAAGGTCAAGAGCCCATAGGACCCTACCTGCCCAGTAGTAGCACTCCGGCCTTACAGGGTTCACAGAGGCCGAGAGGAAGCTGACGTCCTCCCCAGGAGGAAGGTCGGTGAGCTGAAGTATGGTACCGTCTTCCATGTTCAGGCTGAAGAGGTTGGTGCGATTATCCCTGTCGGAGCCGAACAGTAGCCTCGTTCCTCCATCGTACCATCCGGAGTTCGTGAAGTAGAGGTGATGGCTGTGGCCCTTATAGTCCGTCAACTGTCTGACCAGGGCCCCGGTCTCCCCATCCCTGAACGTCTTCCATTCCGCGGGAAACCTCTCCCCCTTTGCCATCCTTAATCTATCTCCCATTCCTTTTCCTCCTCCGTCCTTTTGGCCTTCCTCCTCTTGACCATGTACACTAAGAGGAACAGAAGGGCCACACCTATCCAAAGGCATGGCCCCTCCGAGAGGACTAGTACTACATCGTACTTCCTCCGTATGTAACTGCGCCACTCCCCGAGGAAGGCATCGTAGGAAAGGCCCGTCGTCCGGCTCAGGGCCTCACGGAAGGAGTCCCCCTCCCTCATGAACTTCGTGATCCTCCGGACCGAGTCCCCGCCGTATCGGCTCAGGAGGAATACGACCGCCGAGAAGCTCTCCGCGTACGCCAATTCCGCTTCCTCCGAGCTGAATGAGAGCACCTCGTCCACCTCCTCCAGGGGTACCAGCCTCCCCAAGAGCGAGGCCAAGGCCAGCCTGAAGCTGTGGGCCCTTCCCCACTCCAAGGCGTACCACATCGCCACCCCTTCGTCGAACCACCTGGGCAGGGGCTTTCCTCCGACGGCCCTGTGGAGGAGCACGTGGCTCACTTCGTGGGCTAAGGTCGTCCTCAGGCCCCCTGGTCCCTCCCTGGAGGGCTGGAGCACTATCACCCCGTACGCTGGAAGGGCGCACCCCTTGCCCCAGTCCGGGACCCTGCCCGAAGTGAGCTCATCGAAGACCTCTTCGGAGGGAGCTAAAAAGGCCCTCACCGCCACGTTCCCTTCGTAACCTACGCCCCTCCCCACCCTCTCGTACTCCCGGTCCAGGACTTCGGCCACCCTGAGGGCCAGCTCACGATACGGGGGAAGGTAGAGCACGTCCCCGTGCTCGCAACGCACTACCTCCCAGCTACCTACGGAGGTAGCGGAGGAAGGGACCCTCGGGAGGGAGGACGAGCACAGTAGAAGAATCCATAACAGCATCGTAGGCCTGGAGCGACCTGATGAAGGCGTAGAACTCTGGGTCCTCCTTGTACGCCTCCGCGTATATCCTTGAGGCTTCCGCATCGCCCTCGCCCTTTATTTCCTCGGCCTTCCTGTAAGCCTCGGCCAGAATCCGCCGTTTCTCTAAGTCTGTTTGAGCCCGTATCTTAAGGGCCATCTCCTCTCCTTCGGAGCGGTACTGGTTAGCCATCTTGTGTCTTTCCGCCCTCATCCTGTCGAACACGTACCTCTCGTTCTCCCTGGGGAGGTCGGCCCTCTTTATCCTCACGTCCACCACCTCTATCCCGAGCTTCTCCGCCGCCCAGTCGCACTTCTGGGTGACGGTCCTCATTATCAGCTCCCTGTTCTTGGCCACGACCTCGGAGAGCGTGTGTCTGCCGAGCTCTTCCCTGAGGACTGCGTACACTATGTCGTCCAGACGGGAAAGGGCCCCGGCCTCGGTACGCACGGTCCTGAGGAAGGCCAAAGGGACGACTATCCGCCAGCGGGCGTAGTTGTCGACTATAAGGTTCTTCTTGTCCTTAGTGTAGATCTGTGCCGGAGCGGAGTCGTACTCCAGAAGCCTCCTGTCGAATTTGTGTACGGTCTCCACCGGGAAGGGGAGCTTGAGATGTAGCCCCGGCTCCTTCACCACCCTGACGGGTTCCCCCATCCTGACGACCACGGCCTGGTTCGTCCCGTCCACCGTAAACGTCACCATGCTCAGGACCATCACTACGCCCAATATTAAGACCCCTATCCATATAAGCCCCCTCATCTTGCACCTCCTCGGACGACCTTTCCCAAGGGCAGGAGGTTCAGGGTTCCCTTGCCCTCAACGATGTACTTCTTCACCCTCGGAAGGACCCTCTCCATGGTCTCTATGTAGAGCCTGGTCCTCGTTACCTCCTTGGCCCTCCTGTACTCCCTGAGCATCGCCAAGAACCTCGCTACATCCCCCTTAGCTCGCTGGATCCTCTCTATCTTATAGGCTTCCGCTTCCTTGATCATCTTCTCGGCCTGGCCCCTGGCCTTAGGGAGCACATCGTTCCTGTACGCCTCCGCCTCCTGTACGAGCCTCTCCCTGTCCTCCCTGGCGCTCGCCACATCCTTGAAGGCCGAGTCCACCTCCTTGGGAGCCCTCACGTCCTGAAACTTAACCAGCACGATGGATATACCCGCATCGTAGAGGTCCATAAGCTCCTGGAGCTTCTTCTGGATCTCCTGCTGTATCTCAGACTTCTTTTCAGTGAGGACCTCATCTATCTTATGTCTCCCTATCACCTGCCTGAGGGCAGCCTCGGATGCGTCCTTTACGAGCTCCCTTTGTCCCCTCACGTTGAAGAGGTACCTCGGGGCGTCCTTTATCCTATACTGGACCACCACCTCGCAGTGGACTATGTTCTCGTCTCCCGTGAGCATGAGGGCTTCCTCGGGCACGTCCACGTACCTCGCCGGGGGGCCCGGATGTACGGTCCTGAAACCTATCTCTATCCTGCGCACCTCCGTCACCTTCGGGATGTTGACCTTCTCTATCGGGAAGGGGAGGTGCCAGTGGGGTCCAGGTCCCACCACCCTCACCATCCTCCCGAACCTCCTTACCACCCCTTGCTCGCCCGGCCCCACTATGTATATCCCGCTCAGAAGCCAGAGGAAGGCCAACCCGGCCAATATGTAGTAAGGTATCCTCCTGTTGAACTCGAAGTCCAGCCTCGGGTTCCTCTCAAAATCTGGTCTAAGCATCTCACACCTCCTTCAGCCTCCTGAATATGGACTTCCCTTCGCACTCGTAGGGCAGGTCCATAACATCCGCTACAGTAGGGGCCACATCTATTATCTCCGCCTCCTCTACAACCCTCCCCCTGAGGGAAGGCTCGAGCGCTCCTCCGGAGATCAGGAAGAGCGTCCTCCTCGTGCAGCCGGAATATTCGCCCTCAGACCTGTCGTTTTCGAAGTCCCACACTTCGCAGTCGTGCGGCCCAGGATGGTCGCAGCACCAGTTGGGGCCCGTAGCCCCCTCCTTCCTGGCAGTGGAACATCCTGCGTGGTAACCGTGGTCCGAGGCCACTATGAGGTACGTCCCGTCCCAGAACCCTTCGGCCTGCAGGAACTCCACGACCTCGCCCAAGAGCGAATCCAGGAACAACATATAACTATGTTTCGAGAACTTGGAGTGCGGCCAGGGTTCTAAGAACGAGGGGCAGTACGAGACCGCGTCCATGACCGGGAAGTAGATGTAGACCAAGTTCCTGTCCTTCCGAAGCCTCAAGTAAGGCATGGCGTACTCCCTCCACATTCTCTCGTCCGGGAAGGAGGCCGGGAGGGCGTAGGTGTCCGCTGCCGTGTAGAAGTACCCCGGGGCGGCCCAGTAATCGGTCGTGAAGGTCGCGGCCTTTATGCGTACCGGGTCGTGGTGCTTTGCGAACTCGAAGAGTCCGACGACCTCGTTCCCCGAATAGTACATCTGTCCGCCCTCGGACCTCCAAACCGAGCCCACATCGTACCTGCCTGTGGCCAGGTACTTCATACCGTAGGGGGTGTTGCACTCCCCCCTGTTCCACGCAAAGGCGAAGATTCCTTCTTCTATGAGATGTGAGAAGTTGGGCACGAGCCCCTTCCTGTGGTAACCCCATACGTTCACGGGGGGCATCCCATCTGCGACCTCCACCCCCTCGACCCAATGTCCCGGAAGCTGGTCTATCACCAGAAGTATCACCTTTGGCATATCCTCCCCCAAAGACTACGGGGCCGGGGAAACCCCGACCCCCTCGGCTCAGACCTCGTCCGTCCTCACCCAGGACCTCTCCTCCACGGACCTCATCACTGCCTCCAACACCTCCTGGGTCCTTACGCCGTCTGCGAAGTCGGGTTGGGGCATCTCGTCCCGGGCTATCGCGTTCATAAGGTCGTAGACCTCGTGGACGAAAGTGTGCTCCCAGCCTATGATGTGTCCTGCAGGCCACCAGGCGGACATATACGGATGGTTCTGCCCATCGGTCACGAGTATCGTCCTGAACCCCTGGACTTGGGCTTCGTCCTCCCTGCTGTAAAATTCCAGCTCGTTCAGCCTCTCCAAGTTGAAGACTATGGAGCCCTTGCTTCCGTTTATCTCGAAGCGGTTGTAGTTCTTCCTGCCTCCTGCGAACCTGGTGGCTTCGAAGGAACCCAAGGCCCCGTTCTCGAACCTGGCTAAAAAGAGCATAGCGTCCTCGACCGTCACCTCCCCCTTCCTGGCCCCGGCCCTCGCGCCCAGGCCGGCCTCCACCTCCTCCACAAGGGGCCTCTCCTTTATGAAGGTCTCGCACATCCCCACGACCTCGGTTATCTCCCCCACCAGGTACCTGGCGAGGTCTATTATGTGGGCGTTGAGGTCGCCGTGGGGGCCGGAGCCGGCCTTATCCTTACGGAGTCTCCAGACCAGGGGAAAGTCCGGGTCTATTATCCAGTCCTGGAGGTAGACCGCCCTCCAGTGGTACACCTTCCCTATCCTCCCCTCATCCATGAGCCTCTTAGCCAGGACTACGGCGGGGACCCTGCGCCGCCTGAAACGCTAGGATAGCTATTCAGCCTCAGGTACTTATAGTTACCAGCTAGATGACCAAGGTACAGTTGTTATCTCATACAAGTATGACTATCACTTAACAGGAAAAGATACTCTTATTTGGGTCAATCTCAGTGGGTATCAATCCTACAAAGATACAAATAATTCAG
>DTYS01000135.1 GCA_012961755.1 Candidatus Latescibacterota bacterium | reverse complement strand
ACATAATGGGCTCCACACTTTCGGTCTCAGAACCTTCCAGACGGGCGTGCTACAGGGCCGTAAGGATGATCAAGGAGCTCGGCGGCCTCGTGAGCCTGGACCCGAACCTGAGGCCGGAACTCATCTCCCCCGATAGGATAAGGAAGATATGCGAGCCCGTCCTGAAGCTCGCCGACCTCGTCCTCCCGAGCGGGGAGGAGGTCTCCGCCCTGACCGGCATCCCCGACCCGGAGGAGGCCTGCAGGAGGCTCTCTAAGGAGGGCAAAATAGTGGGCTTAAAGCTAGGGGCGAAGGGAAGTAAGGTCTTCTCCGGAGACCTCGAGGTCATGGTCCCGAGCATAGAGGTCCGTGAGGTGGACCCCACCGGGGCGGGGGACTGCTGGGACGCAGGGTTCACGGTGGCGTACCTGGAGGGGAGGAGCTTAGAGGAGTGCGCCAGGTTCGCAAACGTGGTGGGAGCCCTGTCGGTGACCGAGCTCGGCCCTATGGAGGGCTCGCCCTCCAGGGAGGAGGTCGAGAAGCTGTTGCGGCCGATGGGGAACTAACGCTCCTGGGCCTCGCCCGTCATGGGGACGAAGCGGACGGGCAGGAGGGGACGTCTTTCCACACCCCTTTCGGTCTTCACGACGAGGACGAGCTGCTGATACATGCTCCCCACGGGTATGACCATCCTCCCTCCCACCTTCAGCTGTTCCACCAAAGGCCCTGGGATGTGGTCCGGGGCTGCCGTGACTATTATCGCGTCGAAGGGGGCGTGCTCCGGCCAGCCCCTGTACCCGTCCCCACGTAGGACAAATACTTTTTTGTAACCTAACTTCTTAAGTCTCTCCCTCGCGCTCTCAGCGAGCCCTGGGATTATCTCTATGGTGAACACGGAATCAGCTATCTCGGCCAAGACCGCAGCCTGGTATCCCGAACCTGTCCCTATCTCCAACACCTTCTCACCACCCTTCAGCCCCAGGGCCTCCGTCATATACGCTACGATGTAGGGCTGGGATATGGTCTGCCCGTACCCTATGGGCAGAGGGTGGTCCTCGTAGGCCTCGCTCCTGTACTTTTCGGGCACGAACATGTGCCTCGGTACCTTCCTCATGGCGGCCAGCACGAGGCTGTCCTTCACCCCCCTCGCCTCTATCTGCTCCTCGACCATCCTCTCCCTTGCCCTCGCGTAATCCTCGGCCCTCTCCCTGCAGGCGGAAAGGAGCAGGGCACATAGCAACAGGGGCCTGCACATGACCTTCACCCCCTTCAAAAGAGCATGTACTCCGTGAGGAGCTCCATAAGCTCTGGCCTGGCCGACAGCTCAACGTACCTCACCTTCCTGGCTATCTCCTGGGCCCGTTCGAGCTCCCTCCTGCTCCGGAGCACCAGCTTAGCCCCCTCGCCGGCAGCGTTCCCGACCGGCACCACCTTCTCCTCGTCGACCGGAGGAAGTAGACCTATCCTCAAGGCACTATTTCTGTTTATGTAATTTCCGAAGGCTCCGGCCAAGAACACCCTTAGCTCTCCGTCCTCCACCCCCATCTCCCTCCTGAGCACTTCGATCCCCGCCCTTATCGCCCCCTTGGCGAGTTGAAGCTCCCTCACATCCTTCTGGGTTATACGTATGCCTTCCGTCAGGACGAAGTCGTAGCCGCTCTCCCCCTCGACTATCCTCGCCTTAAGGCTTCCGGGCCCATTGAATTCTTCCGGTGAGCGTATCCGTCCGGAAGGTTCCAACACCCCCACCCTCAACATCTCCGCCACGGCATCCACGAGCCCCGAGCCGCATATGCCCCTCGGGCTCTCGTTCCCTATCGTGGTGAAATTCAAGTCCCCTTCTATGGCGACGCTGTCTATCGCGCCGGGCGCACCCCGCATCCCGTGCCTTATCCTTGCTCCTTCGAAGGCCGGACCGGCCGCAGCGGAACATGCCATCATCCTTCCATCTGCCGAGAGCACCATCTCCCCGTTCGTACCTATGTCCACAAGGAGCGCGGGAACCTCCATCTCCCAGAGCCCCGTAGCCAATATCCCTCCGACTATATCGGCCCCCAAGTAGGCAGCCACGTTCGGAAGGACGACGGTCCTGGCCTCGGGGTGCACCCTGATCCCAAGTTCCTCAGCCTTGAAAACGAGGGGGTCGGAGACCACCGGCACGAACGGCACGGATGCTATGTTCCTCGGATCGATCTTCAGGAAGAGATGGTGCATACATGTGTTGCCGACGACCGAGATGAGGTACACCTCTTCCGGCCTCACCTCGGCGTCCCTACAGAGCTCCGATATAAGCCCGTTCAGCGCCTCGATGACCTCCTCGTGTAACCTCTCCAGGCCGTCCTCCTGTTCGATAAGGTATCCTATGCGGGATATCACATCGTCCCCACAGGCCACCTGTGGGTTCATGGCCGCCGATACCCCGACCTCCTCGCCGGTCGAGAGGTCCAAGAGGTAACCCACCAAGGTGGTGGTCCCTACGTCGAAGGCCACTCCGAAGCACCTTCCGGATGTGTCCCCTCCCTCCACGGCGACCAACGTCCCGTCCACCGCCACGGCCGTAACACGAAACCCGTTCCTCCTCACCGCAGATGGAAGCTCCCGGAGGGCGTTCAGCTCGGCGGCCCTGCCCTCCCCCAAGGCGTCCGAAACCCTCTCCAAGTCCGTGCGCTGGTCGCTCAGGGAGGGGTTGGGAAGGCACAGGAAGTGCTTCTTGACCATAGGGTCCAGGGGCACGGACCTTGTCACGCCCTCCTTCAATATCTTCTGACCGAGCCTGAGCGACGCCCCGGGGACCTCGACCACGACCCTGCCCAAGACCTTAGCCTGGCAGGCCAGCCTCGCTCCCAAGGAGAGCTTACCTCCCAATGTCCTCCTCTCCGAGGCGACCGGGGGCGAGAGCTTTCCCTT
>DTYS01000134.1 GCA_012961755.1 Candidatus Latescibacterota bacterium | reverse complement strand
GAGCCTTGGGTCCCTCTGTATGAGGTCCATAAGGTCGGGCCTGAATATGCCCCAGAGTTCCGTAGGTTCCGTGGCCTTGGCCGTCGCGGACCTCGGAGCCTCGTCCAATAGGGCGAGCTCTCCGAAGAAGTCCCCCGACTCTAAATGCGCCAAGCGTTGCTCCGAGCCCTCCTCGCTCCTCTGGAGGATATCTATCCCGCCTAAGCGCACTATGTACATCCCTACTCCCGGCTCGCCCTCCCGGAACACCTCCTCCCCGGGCTTGAACCTGCGCAAGTGCACTATCTTCTCCAACTTCCTGAGTTCCCCCTTCCTCAGGTCTGAAAATATAGGGATCTCCCTGAGCATGTCCGAGAGGCTCCTTTGCTCCTTCTTCTGCCGGAAGAAGTTGCTCCAAAGGGGATGCATAGCCCACCTCGTATTTTGAGGGAAAATTTAAGGCTTCCGGGGAACGTTGTCAAGTGGTGGCAAGGATGTTGACTTTCCCTTCGGAGGGTCTCACAGAGGCCTATGCGGGGAAGTTAGGAGCATAGCCTGTTCCCGATTAGCCTTCTGTAAGCCTTGGCCCTTTCTCCTAAGCACTTGAAGACGATGTATACCCCTTCGCCCTTGCGCTCTGGAGGGAGCTGGTCGTTGTGTGGCCTCCAGAGGCCAGCTCCGGGGTTGGGCTCTATCTTGTAGAGCACGAGGGTGGGGATGGATCTACCCTTGGCGTCGTAAAGCAGGACGCGGTTACCGTCGGAGTCGAACACCGGGATGGGCTCGTCGTACCTGACCTGCCTTCCTTCCCCGTCGTATATCTCCACGCCCGTGGGCTTCCCGTCCTCGTCGAAGAGGTACACCAGCTTCTCATCGTCCGGATCGTAGACCCTTACGAGCCTGTCCTCCTCGTCCACCAGGAACACTGGCATGTAGTCTCCCATCTCGTAGGGGATATCCATGTATGAGAAGCCGGTGAGGTCCTCCCCTGGAGGTTCCATCTTGATCCGTTCCTTGAGCTCGGGGAAGGCGTCTAAGTATTCCTCCAATATCTCCCTCCAGTGCTCCCTTATGTACCTCCTCTGGGCCTCCATGGAGCGGTAGGCCGCCTCGGTTATTCCCCTCCTCATGTCCTCCCTGTACTTAGGATTTATTATGTCGTCGGTGTACTCGTACAAGAGCCCTCCCTGACCGACGTTGGCTATCCCTCTGGTGCTCACGACCGTTATGTGGTGGGATATCTCATAATCCTCGCCGTTCCACACGAGGACTTGCCTAAAGTAGGAGAAGAGAGGGGTCTTAGGTTCCCTGTCCAAGAGCACCGGCACCCCGATCCTTGCGAACCTGTCCACCAGGTCCTCTAAGAACTCCCTTGTGTAGAGCTGTCTCACCCTTGACTCCAACACCTCCTGGACCACCGCGTTGTCGGCCTTGCATATGTCGTATATCAGATCTCTAAGTTCCAGAAGGTTATCCCAGATGACCTCCCCACCCTCCCGCACGGGGAGTATCTTTGCCTTTCTGCCTCCGGATTCCTTCTCGGGCTTAACTATGATGGTGGGATAACGCTCGGAGAAAGTTATAAGCTCCTTCTCTATCCTCTCCTTGGCCTCTTCCTCGGAGGTGGCCATAAGGTCCTTCCCATAGAAGTTTATCTGCTCAGCGGTCCTGACGCCGCTTCCTCTGAGCATATCTGGAAGCCTGCACTTGAGGTAAGTAGCAGCCTCCCAAAGGAAAGGCTGGATGAGGGGGGCCTTGACCTCCTCTATGCAGGACCTGAGGGGATGGGTGAAGTGGAAGAAGATGCCGTGGGCGACGACCGGCTCCTTGAACTCCATCAGGACCCAGACGCCCTCCTCCTCGGACTTCTTACCGGTTATCCGCTCGTAGTCCTCTGCGGATATCCTTCCGAAGCCGTCGTGGAGCAGGAGCACCTTCCTCCCATCCCGCTCCCCTATCTCGGGGAAGGCACAAAGTAGGAGGTTCATGTCGTCCTGGGCGAGCTTCGGCCCCTGTTCCAAGGCTACGGGCACAGTAGTGTTTCCGTGGGGGTATACCACAGCCACGTTCGCCCTCTCCCCAACCTTCAACGCCTCAGGGTCTACGCACCTTAGAACCTCGGGGAGCGGGAAGCCCTCGTGCCAGAGCACGGCCACATCCCTTAGCCTCGCGTAGCTGAACCAGAACCTCTCCGCCTCGGTCTCCCCCCCCACCCCCAACGGCAGGATCGCTCTGTCCATATCCCCGAGCCACGCGTCCAGATAGTCTGAGGACTTCACGGAAAGCTCGGTGGACGTGGCCATAAGGTGCCTAACGTGGGTGTAGAGCCACCTGTGCCTGCGCTCGGCGAGCCGGAAGAGCTCCTGCCTCGAAAGGCCCTGGAACCCAACACCCCTCTCTTTGTGGTAGTGGTACGGGGGATAATCGAAGAAGTGGCTGTTCACCGTAAGGTCGAAGAACCTGGCCAACTCTACCATCATCTCGTCGGGCCCCAGGTCATAGGTGTGGTCCAAGAGGTACGCTATGTCCAAAAGCTCCAACGCCTGGGCCACCCGTTCGAGCATGACCGCTTCGTCCCTCACAAGCTCGGCCGCCTTAGCAGTCGCTGCCTCGAGCTCCCTGTAGCCCTCCGGAGGGATCTCCCCCTTCTCGAACAGTGAGGAGGCGAGGGACCCTATCTTCTCCGAGCCTAGGGAGGATGAGAGCTCCGAGAAGGCCTTCATGGTCCACGCCAGGAACCTCCCGAAGGCCTCGGAGGAAGGCACGCTCCTACCGTCCCCGACGACCGCCTTGGCCCTATCGTACGCCTCCTGGAAGCTTCCCTCGACCCTGGCCTTGACCAAGGCTTCCCTTCGAGCCCTGAGGGCCACGGCCCTCCTGGTCTGCCGCCTCCTGGCCTCCCTCTTAGCCAGCATGGAGACCTTCTCCTCTACGGCCTTCAAGGACCCCATTATCCCAGTCTCGACCTCACGGTACGCGCCTTCGGGAGGTGGCTCGTACCTGGGCCTCACCCAGAGGCGAACTATCTCGTCCACCTCCTCCGAGGAGAACCCTCTGGGCCCGTTCTCAGGGGGAAGGGCCCTCACCGCCTCCTCGAAGCGAAGCCTGCATCCCTCTATCTCCTCCTGGGAAGCCCTCCCAGAGAGTCCGTACATGCCTCCCAAAAGCAGCCACGTTCCGAAGTCCAAATTACTCAAAGGCATACCTTTTACCACCCTCGAGAGGGCCTCGGAGCGGTACCTGTAGTCCCTCCTCCACACCCCGAGCCTCCTCGCCGCCTGCTCCTCCCTCGCTGCCTCCCCGGCCTTATCGGCCCTCACGATCTCCCTGACTATTTCGCAGTACAGCCTACGGGCCTCCTCGGTCCTCCCCTCCACTAAGGCACCGTAGAGGGCCATAGCCTTCTCCCTTTCGAAGACCGCCTCCCTGCGCCACTTTTCTATAGTTTCGGCCCCTATCCCCAAGGCTCCGTAGATAGCTCTTTCCTCCAAGGCGAAAAGTTCCTTTACCTTGCGTTTTACCGAAGGGTAACGGAAGGAGAAGGCGTATCTTCTCGCCCCGCTCGTGCCGTCCGCGAAGACAAGGGCGCTCTCCGGCCTTCCCTGTCGCATTATGAAAAGCATCTTGGGAAGGTCATCTATAAGGTCCAGCAGTTCGGGGTCCGGGATCGAGAGATCCACGAAGTCTACACCCTGAAGCGCCTCTTCGTAACTCCTGAAGGGACCCCTCCTGTCTACGACCAGAAGGTGTATCCTCGGCCCTATCTCGGATATGAGCTTCTCCCTTTCCTCGTCGGGGAGCTCCCTTACCCCGGCCCACCTTTCGAGGTCCCCACCGGAGACCTTGCAGTTTGCATCTATCTGGTCCTCGGTGAGCCCAGCCTCGAGGAGTCTCCTTAGGACCTTATCCTTCTCCTCCTCGAGCCCCGAGCCCGGAACGTGGTTGAGGATGTCCGAGCCAGCGCACGTCCCTACGAGCCTTATGTCCGCAGGGGAGCGGAAGTCCTTAAAGAGCTCCCTTACGATCTCCCTTCCCTCCGGATCTATATCCTTAAGGAGGTGGTGCTCGTAGGTCCCGGCGTATATCTCGAGCTTCCTTGCACCCGCGCTGAACCTCACGTCGGTTATCCTTATCTCCCTTCCGTCCTTCCTCGCTCCCTCCTTGTAGGCCGCACCCATAACACCTACGAGCTTATGGTCCGGGACGACGTTAGGGTTCCTCCTCCTGGCATCCTCCACGAGCTCCCTTATCAGGAGGACCTTCCTGAAGGGACCTATCCTGTTGACCTCCTCAAGGCCCTGGGCCTTCTTGTCTGCCCAGTAGGCGAGCCTGAACTTGGCCTTCCACCTTCCCTCGTCCCTCGGGAAGATCACCCCGGCCCTGTGGAGGGCGTCGGCCACCTGCGGCAGACGTACCACATACCCGCTCCCTCCGAGGACCCTGAAGTAGTCTGGGTACCTCTCCGAAAGGAAGGAAGCGGCCTGAAGCTCCCAGTCGAGCTCAGAGGGGCAGTCCAGCCTCATGGCTAAAATTTTCCTTAAGTCCCCGAGTACCTCATCGCGAAGTTCCTCGGGAAGGCCGAAGGCCCTTAACATCCTTTCCGACGTCTCCTTCCGGACCGCAGCTATAATTATGGCATAGAGCAGGGAGAACTCCTTGGGGACGCAGAAGCCCCCGTACGTCTCCCCTCCTGGAAGCACTATCCTGTCCCCCCTCCTGTTCCATTGGTCCCTGAAGAACTCGAAGTCGCCCATGCCTAGGGCGTCCAGGTTGGCCCCTGCCGTGAGGGATAGGTAGAAGACACCTCCCCTCGAGAAGAAGTTCTCGCCCACCTTCAGGAACTCCGCCCACCTCGGGGAGTCCACCGCCACAGGCCCTGCCGTATTGTAGAGGCCATATAGGACCCTTCCAGAGCTCGCCGCGTCCGAGTCTATCCCACCTACCCACTTGGGGACCTCCCTCACCGAGCGGACCTCCTCGGGTCCGAGGTCTACCCTGCTCGGGGTGTAGAGTATATGATACTTCTTAAATGGGCCCGTGGCGTCGTACCTGAAGCGGGGGTCGTGCAACTTCTCCGAAAGTCCCCTTTCGGCTATTACCTCCCTTCTGGCCATAAACTTCGCCATGTCAGGGTCCAACCTCATCCTTATGTATCCCCTGACCTCCCCCTCGAGACCGAGGTCCTTAAGCACCTCCCTACGCGCCGCTGAAAGGGCCTTGGCCTCGGCCTCCGCTGAGAGCGAATGGTCCCTGGCAACTTCTTCGGGGGTAACCCCGTTCTCCTCCGCGACCTCCTCGGCAGTCTTAGTCCTGAGTTCAGGATGGGCCTTTAGGTACTCCATGACCACCTTCGGCTCGGAGACGTCCTCAGGCCTGCGGCCCTCCCTCTCCAGAAGTATGGAAAGCCTTGCAGCCTCCTCACCTACCTCGGGGTACGAGGAAAGTAGCCTCAAGACGGCCTCCTGCCTGCTTCCTACCTCCGAGATGAGCCCGTACAGCTCGCCTTCGAGCTCCAGCTCCTTTACGAGCCTCTCCCCGATAAGGACGAGCCTCCTCCTGTGATCCTCCACCTTACGAGCGACTTCCTCCTCGAACCCATGTTCCCTCGAAACTACGAAGAGGGACATCGCCTCCTCGAGCCAGTTTCGGACGTATACCTCGCTCTCCCCTGGGCCCAAGGTGGTAAGCACGTGGATGCAGGGAAGTTTCCTCCTGGGAAGGTCCGCTAAGGGAAGCAACCTTCCGGCCTTGGCGCTCAACCCCTCCTGCTGCACGAGGACCTCCGCGTCCTCGCCCCTCCTCGCCCTCTGCACCGGATGGTCCTCGGGGAGAGTCCTGAGGAACTCCCTCAGGGCCTCCATCCTGCCTAAGGACCTCTCCTCCCCGATCCTCGCTACTTCCACGACGTGTTTCAGATATGCATCCTCGACCAGGGCCGCCACGGCCGCCACCGCTCCTTCCTTACCTTCGAACACCTCCAGGAGCTTCCTCTCGGACCTGTGGGGAAGGCCCTCGGCCTCGGCCAATATCTCCCTGGCCAGGGCTACATGCTCAGTGGCCATTACCTCCTCTATGTTCAGGGCCCAGTCCTCGGCGTGCCTCTTGTACATATCCTCCAATATGCCCCTCTGCACCCACGCCGAGATCTCGTACCCCCCATCTTTGGGGATTATCTCGTAGGTAGCGTAGGCGGGAAGGGCCTCCACCCAATCGTCGCAGTGCCTGAGCCACGCCTTAAGGTGAGGCGTCACATAAAGCCTTGGCCCCGACTCCCTTATGAGCCTATGGACCTCCGGGTCCTCGCCGAAGAACGGGTCCAGGAGCTCGTTGACTATACCTATGTTAAGGGCGTCTATCGGGAAGACCCTCTGGAAGAAGGCCATAAACGCAGGATGTTTCTTCGGAGCGGAAGCTGCGGCGGCCTCGACCTTGGATACCGCCTCCATTATGGCCTCCGTCTTGGCCCTCACGTTGGCCCTATCTTTGGAGAGCGTCCTTAAAGTGGGACCTTCCCGTCCTTCGGAGGCAACCTTTGCCGCCCTGTGGAACTGTTCTTTGTCCAAGGCCGAGATCCACTTCCCCTCCCATTCCCTTAGGGCCCTCTTGAACCTGTCGAGGACCCCTTCGACCTCGGCCTCGGAGACCTCGTCCTTGAGCGTGAGGTTCACGACCTCCTGAAGCTCCCCTCCGAGCTCCTCCAACGAGACCTCCTTCCCCAAGGACTCTATCCTGAACCCCGTGTCCCGGACCCACCTTACGAGGTCGTCGACGTGCTTCCTTATGCTCTCGGAGGGCAGCACCCTTGAGCTTGCCATAAGCATGGCGTCTATGTAGAAAGCCCTGCTGAACCTACCTCCCACGAGCCTTATACCGTTCTCCCTGCACCACCGGGCTATCCTCTCCGCATGGGCCTCCTCAAGCTCGTAGTCGTAGGTGCCTTGGAGCACCCGGTACAAGGCCATCCTTAAGGATTCGAGGTCCCCAGAAGCCTCCCTTATAGCCCTCCTTGCACCCTCGGAGTCGTAGGGAAGTTCTATGAAGGCCCTCGCAAGCGTGAGGGATATGAGCCTCTCCCTTTCCTCTGGGGGCTTCCCCGGTGCCTCCCTTAGGAGCCTCCCGAAGACACCTCCGACGTCCAACTCCGGCGAGCTTACGACCTCCAAGACCGCCCTTCGCACGGGCTCGGGAAATCCTTCGTACAGCCTCAAGGCCCTGTCCAGGGCTTCCGCATCCTCCATCCCCTCCCACTGGGAGAAGACGTAAGCCAGGCCCATGGCATAAAGGCCTGCCTGTGCACCTTGAACGTCTAAGAGCACCTTCCCGTCCCCCCCCTCGGCCATCCATTCATGTCCCTCTAAGAATTCTATCGTGAACTTCCCGGGAACGGAAAACCCTTTCAAAAGCTTAAGTCCTTCGGAAAGCGCCCTGTAAGCCTCCTCGGGCTCCCCTTCCAGGGGACCCACGATCCCTCCCCTTACCTCTACGCTCCCTACAGACCTTCCCCTTCCCCTCCTGGCCTCGCAGACGCCGTTATGCCTGCGTTTGAATGGATAGGTCAGCGGAAAAGGAATTCTACCTTCCATGTCCCTCCCTCCCGTTCAACATCTCCCTTAGCCTCCTTCGAACCTCCTGCACCCTTACATCGTCCGGGTACCTCCTTAGAAACTCCTCGTAAGCTTCCACGGCCTCCTCCCCCTTAAGGATTTCCCCCAGCTTGAACATTGCCTCTGGAGCCAACCTCCTTCTGGAGAAAGCTAAAGATCTAAGTTCTGATGTAGCTTTAAGTGTATCCCCTTGTTTAAGGTATATCTTGGCCTTAAATAGAACAGCTTCGTCATAGAGCGAGGAGCTGGAAAGCTCGGGAGCGTTCAGCTCGGCAAGGGCATCGTCCATCCTTCCCTGTTCGAGCCTCAGCATCCCGAGGGCGAAGGCCCTCAAGGCATCCTCCGGCCCTTCGTCCAGCCGTAGCAGGCATCCTATAGCCTCGTCCGCAAGGGGAGCCGATGGGTTCCCGGCGACCTTCTCCCATGCCCTCCTCGCCTCCTCCACCTTTCCCTCCCAAAATAGGACTTTACCTAAGAGGAAGTTCGCGCTGTCGGCATATGTGGGAGCCTCCTCCGCGATCTTCCTGTATATGGCCTCGGCCTCCTTCAAGCTGTCGGTGCGCACATAAGCGTCCCCTAAGATGAGGGCCAGCCTCGCTCCCTCGGGAGCGCGGCATGAGGTGAACCTCGGACGCACTAAGGATATGAGCTTTCCGTACTTCCCCCCTTCGAACAGGATTTCGGCGGCCCTGACCAACGCCCTTCCCTCCGAGGGAGTCCCTATGAGCTTCTCCCAAGCTCCTAAGGCCCCAGTCGTATCCCCAGTCCTGTACAGGGCCTCCCCGAGCCAGAGCCCCACTTCCGAATCCTGAGGATGGGTTAGTAGGTACCCCTTCAGTATGGGCACGAGGACATCATACTTCCCCGTCCGGAAACAGGTGCGGACGAGGCCATAAATCGCCCTCCTTTCGGGCACCTCCTCGTACGCTCGAAGGTACCACCGCACGGCCTCCCGGTAGTTACCCTCAAGTTCGAACTTCCAGGCCCTGTCCAGAGGACCCGCGGCCCCGGCCGTCGCAACCAGGTACAGTAGATATGCTCCTACCATCATGATAATATAAGGGTTTTCTACCCCCGTTCGGGGCTCTGTTTTTAAATTTTATAATCAATTCATGATGGAAGCTCGCCATTTTCCCCAGATTTGTTAAAATATATAATATTTTTCCAGAACGCGCAAGGACCATCCTCCACCGGAACTCGGCCTTTCTGCTATCCAGGAACGTCCGTGAGCCCTCTGGGTCCTATCGCTTCCTCCTTGGAATGGAAACCCTCACCTCAGAAGATAACCCCTCACCCCAAATTTTGCAACAAGTTCATAGTCCCACCTTCGTTCGTGACATCGCTCGTCCGTAACAAGCTTGACAACTCGGTAGGTTTTTTAAGATATTTAGGTGATGAAGGTCTTCGAGGGGATAGAAAAGTAACCCCGGTCAGGGCACCAGGGCCGCAGACTATGAATAGCGACCGTAGCACAGCCAGCTGCCTATGAAAGAGCTCAGGAAGGACGCCGAGGCCATATTCCGGACTGCCCTCGAAGCTGTGGACCCCTACAGGTGCGTAAGTAGTTTCCTGGAGGGTATGGACCTACCAGGTCGCACGTTCTTGGTCGGGATGGGCAAGGCCTCCGTCCAGATGGCTAAGGCAGCGGAGGACATACTGGGCGACCGCGTAGAGGGGGGCCTGGTAGTTACGAAGTACGGCCACGGAGGGGAGCTCCGCAGGATAAAGGTCCTAGAGGCGGGACATCCTGTGCCGGACGAGGCCGGTATGAGGGCGGCGGAGGAAATCCTAAGCGTGGCCAGGAAGACGGGGCAGAGGGGTACGTTGCTCTGCCTCATATCCGGCGGGGGCTCGGCCCTGACCCCGCTTCCTCCTGAAGGGATAACTTTGGAGGAGAAAAG
>DTYS01000133.1 GCA_012961755.1 Candidatus Latescibacterota bacterium | reverse complement strand
TCTCGGCCGGGATGGTGGGGATGAACTACTACATGTTCGTAGAAAGGGAGAGGTGGGAGGGGTTCTGCCCCGTGACCGAAAACGGAAAGATAAGGGAGGAGTGGTTCGCACATAGACATATGTTTAGAATTTTACACGAGGTGGATTGGAAGAACCTCTCGAGGGAAAGTCGGCTCGGCCTCCTGTGGTACCAAGAGCACTACTGGCACTTCCTCTACGAGGGCGGAGGGATAATCCAGCCCGACGATTACACCTTGGTGGCCTCGAAGGATTACGGCCATCTAGCGCAGGAACCCCTCTGGCTCTACACGAAGGCCCTCGTAGATGCGGACGTGGACTTCGACGTGGTGGACATAAGGACCGAGCTTTCGAGGTACCCCTTGCTCATCTACGCCGCTCCTCCCTTCCTTGGAAGGGAGGAGCAAGATAAGCTCGCTGAATACGTCGAAGGAGGAGGGACCCTGGTCTTCCTGAGCCCACCGCCCCATATGGACGTCGAGCTGAGGGAGTGCAGGTCGCTCATGGAAGAGCTGGGGATAGAAAGGGGTAGGGAAGTGAACCTTAAGGCGACCTTGAACCTGGGTGGAAGGAGCTTCCGGGTATACGTGGCCGAGTCCTACGAGGACCTCGACGCCGAGCCCTTCCTGAGGACCGAGGAAGGGAACGTGTGCGCCTGTAGGAGGAAGGTGGACGAGGGCTGGATCTACCTTGTGGGCTTCTCGGCCCTGGAGAGGGAGGTCCTCACGGGGTTACTGGACGCCCTCGGGGCCCCAGCCTTCGTGAGGTCGGACGACCCCTTCGTCCACACGAGCCTCCACAGGAACGGGGAGAGGGCCGTGGTGGTAGCCATCAACAGGGGCACGGAGGCCCGCACCGTAAGGATAAAGATATTCCCCGATCTGGGCCTCACCTCCGGGCACCAGGTGGAGGAGATGTTCACGAGGAGGAAGCTCGAAATATCTGCCGACCAGGTGTTGGAGCTTCACATCCCGGGGAAGGACGTGGCGGTGGTGGAGGTCAGGAAGGAAGGGGTGGAGAGGGTGGACTTGGATAAGGAGGAGCTGATCCAGGGCTACTTCAAGCTGTGAGGAGGTATGGACCGTAAGCTCAGGGTGGGGCTCCTGGGGTGCGGGGGTATAGCCCAGATAGCGCACCTTCCGGCCCTCAGGAGGGCGAGGAACGTCCAACTGGTCGCGGTCTGCGACGTGGCCAGGGAGCTGGCCGAGGTGGCAGCGAGGACATACGATGTTCCCCAGGTGTACGACGACTACGGGAAGATGTTAGAGGAGGCCGACGTAGATGCTGTCCTCGTAGCGACGCATCATGCCTTCCATATGGAGAACTGCGTGGAGGCCATGCGCTCCGGAAGGCACGTCCTGTGCGAGAAACCCTTGGCGATGACCGTAAGGGAGTGCGAGGAAATCCTCAGGGTCAGCCGGGAGACCGGCATGCAGGTCCAGCTCGGATGCATGAAGCGGTACGATCCTGGCCTCCAGTTCGCACGGAAGTTCGTATCCGAGGAGATGGGGGAGAGGTTCTCAGTGAGCGGATGGTACTGCGACACCGTATTCCACGGCAGGTACGTCCGGAGCCTGAGCTTGGGGGTGGTGAGAAGCTCCCACCAGAGGAGGCCCCCGGAAGTCCAGGACCCCCACCTGAAAGTGCTCCTCACCCACGGCGTCCACCTCGTGGACACGCTCAGGTTCTTAGGGGGGGAGATAGTGGGTGTAACGTCCGAGGTCGTCCAGAAGGGCGGCGACATAGCATCCGTGAGCCTCTTAGAGTTTCAGGACGGGGCGAGGGGCACGATGGAGCTGATATGTACGGTGAAGATGGACTGGTTCGAAGGGGTCTCCGTGCACGGCGAGGGGGGAAGCGTATCCGCGAGGGTTCACTTCCCCTACCTCCGCAAGGGCAGCGACGTGGAGGTCTACGATGCCCGTAGGGGGGAATACAGGAGGCCCGCCATGCCCGACTCCGACCCCTACCTGCGCCAGCTCGAGGCCTTCGCGGACTCCCTGCTGAGCGGAGGTAAGGTCTCGCCGGACGCGTACGACGGCCTCATGGACCAGAAGGTCCTCGCGGCGATACACGAATCCGCGGAGGTGGGGAAGAAGGTAAAGGTGGAAGTCTTCTGAAGGAGCCAAGAGATGAGGTGGGAGATCAGGTTGAGGGAGGGCCATATAGATGCCCTGCACGATGGAAGGTTGGCGCTCGAAGGGCTCGAGATCTCGGGCGAGGGTCTAAAGTTCAGCCTGG
>DTYS01000132.1 GCA_012961755.1 Candidatus Latescibacterota bacterium | reverse complement strand
TCTTCCATCCCAGGATCTGTGGTTTTTGCTACACTCAGCTCTACGACGTCGAACAGGAAGTCAACGGGCTTTACACCTACGACCGGAGGCCGAAGTTCGACCCGGAAAGGATCCGGGCCATCAATGCCCAGAAGGCAGCTATAGAGGATTAGGTGGGCTACATACCGGAGGGCGAACATGGACGAAAGGTACTTCCTAGGAGTGGATGTGGGTACCACGGCCCTTAAGGTCATCCTCTTCGCACGAAACGGGGAAATGGTAAAGGGGGCTGCGAAGGAATATGAGCTTTCCACCCCCTCCCCGAATCATGTAGAATGCGATCCCGAAACATATTGGGAATCATTAAGATCTTGCATCCAAGATGTCCTGAAGGATGTAACTCCGGAGGATGTTGAGGCTTTGGCGATCTCCAGCCAGGGGGAGACCTTGGTCCCGATCGACCGGCAAGGGAACCCCCTGAGGAACGCCATAGTCTGGCTGGACGATAGGGCTCAAGACGAGGCCGAGGAGATAGGGAGGACCTTTCCGCCGGAACAGGTCTACCGCACCACAGGACAACCGGACGTGCTTCCCAACTGGCCTGCATGTAAGATATTATGGCTTAGGAATAAAGAACCCTCGGTCTTCAAAAGTGCCCACAAGTTCTTGCTCTTAGAAGATTACCTGATCCTCCGTCTGACGGGCAAGGTGGCCAGCGACTATTCCCTGTACACCTCCTCCCTGATGCTGGACATCGTGAGGAAGGGGTGGTGGGGGGAGATGTTGAAGCTCATAGGCATATCGCAGGACCATCTCCCGGAGTTGGCCGAGTCCGGGACCTACGTGGCAAACGTGGCGAACGAGGAGGTGGGGCTGAGCCCACGCACGGCCGTGGTTACGGGAGGGATGGACCAGGTCTGCGGCATGGTGGGGGTGGGAAATATAGCGCCCGGGATCGTCAGCGAAACTACGGGAGGAGCGCTGGCGATCTGCGCCACTACTGGGAAGCCCGTCTTCGACCCCCTCAGGCGGATCCCCTGTCATTATCATGCTGTTAAGGACACATATTTCCTCCTCCCATGGTGTCAGACGGGGGGGATGGCCCTGAGGTGGTTGAGGGATAACTTCGACTATGCTTCCTACGACGAGATGACGGCCCAGTCCGGGAAGGTCCCTCCGGGCTCCGAGGGGCTGATAGTGCTGCCCCACTTGGCGGGGGCGGGCTCGCCCGATTTCAACCCTAAGGCGAGGGGCGTCTTCTTCGGGATATCCCTCTCCACCACCAAGGCCCACTTCGTAAGGGCGACGATGGAGGCGATAGGTTACATGCTGAAGCAGAACATAGAGGCACTTGAGGGATTGGGGGTGAAGGTGGAAAGGGTCTACTCCATGGGTGGAGGTTCCCGGTCGCCCCTCTGGAACCAGATAAAGGCGGACATAACGGAGAAGCCGATAATTACCGTACAGAACGAGGAGACCGCCTGCTTAGGGGCGGCGATCCTGGCGGGGTTGGGCACCGGAACCTTCTCCTCCCTCGAAGAGGCCTGTAGGACGATGAACAGGGAAAAGGCGAGGTACCTCCCCTGGCAGGAGAACGTCCGGACCTACAGGGAGACATATAGAAAGTACCTTGAGATATCCAAGGCTTTACTGCCCCTGTTTTGAAGAGGTCCCCTCTGACTCGGTCCTCCGCCGTGGTCGCCCTTAATTATACAGGTTCTTCTTGAGGGGCGAAAAAAGTTCTTGACAAAGGCCTATTTTGGAATTATCCTTTATCCCCAAAGGACGAAACCGAAGGGGGAGACCATGGAAGAAAAGGAAAGGCCTATAGTGGACATCTACTTGGACGATGAAGCATGGAGAAAGAGGGCCGAGGAGTTCCTGAGGAACGTCTACGCCCTTGCGACGAGGGCCGAAGAAATACAAGGTGAGCTGAGGAGGCTCCGGGCGACCGTGATCGCAGGGGCGATCGTAGGAGCTTTGATCGTGGCCGGAGCTATAGTCATCGCCGCGGTGTTTCTGTGACAAGGAGGTGTGGCCGTGAAGGTGCTCGTCGTGGGAGGAGGGGGCAGGGAACATGTTCTGGTCTGGAAGGTGCTCCAGAGCCCCCAGGTGGACCAGGTCGTAGCAGCACCGGGAAACGCGGGCATAGGGGAGGTGGCGGAATGTGCCGACGTGGAAGCCGAGGACATAGATGGGCTCCTAAGGCTCGCCGAGAGGGAGAAGGTGGACCTCACGATAGTGGGACCTGAGGCCCCCTTAGCCCTCGGGATAGTCGATAGGTTCAGGGACGCGGGGCTCAAAATCTTCGGGCCGACGAAGGAAGCAGCTAAGATAGAATCCAGTAAGGTATTCGCTAAGGAACTTATGGCCAAGCACGGGATACCTACGGCCAGGTTCGAGGTCTTCGACGACCCGAACAGGGCGAGGGACTACATATGGAAGGCGGGCACCCCCATAGTGGTCAAGGCGGACGGCCTCGCCGCCGGAAAGGGGAGCATAGTCTGTAAGTCCTTGGATGAAGCCTACGGGGCTGTGGAGAGGATTATGGAGAAGAAGGAGTTCGGAGATGCTGGGAACCTAATGGTGGTGGAGGAGATGTTGGTAGGGGAAGAGGCTTCCATACTCGCCATAACCGACGGCAAGGCCATAAAACCCCTCCTCCCCTCCCAGGACCACAAGCCGGTCTACGATGGGGACAGGGGACCCAACACCGGTGGGATGGGAGCGTACGCTCCGGCGCCCGTGGTGACCGATGAGGTGGCGAGGACCGTTATGGAAAGGATCCTAAGGCCCGCGGTCGAAGGGATGGCGAAGGAGGGTACGGAGTACAGGGGGGTGCTCTACGCAGGGCTTATGATAACCGGAGAGGGACCCAAGGTGTTGGAGTTCAACTGTAGGTTCGGGGACCCTGAGTCCCAGGCCGTGCTGCCGCTGTTCGAAGGGGACCTGGTGGACGTCTTAGAGGCCACGATAGAAGGGGAGCTCGAGGAGGTCGAGGTCAGGAACTCCCAGGGGGCGGCCGTCTGCGTGGTCCTGGCGTCAGGAGGTTATCCGGGGAAGTACGAGAAGGGTAAAGTGATAGAAGGTCTGGATGAGCTCCAGGATATGGAGGAAGTGCTCGTCTTCCACGCCGGAACGGCCAGAAGGGACGGGAGGCTCGTCACGAACGGTGGAAGGGTCTTAGGAGTGACGGCCTTAGGCCCGGACATACCGAGGGCGATAGAGAGGGCCTACGAGGCGGTCGCTAAGGTCCACTTCGAGGGCATGCATTACCGCAGGGACATAGGCAGGAAGGCGTTGGGACATCTGGGGGCGATGTGATAGACCTACACACCCATTCCATACTGAGCGACGGGGCCCTCCTCCCTGCCGAGCTGGCCAGGAGGGCATATGTCAAAGGATACAGGGTGCTGGGGATATCGGACCACGTGGACCACTCAAATGTGGACTTCGTGGTGCCGAGGCTGGTGGAGGCGTGCGAGTCCGGGGTGAACTACGATGGGTTGGAGGTTATGCCCGGAGCGGAAGTCACCCATGTCCCCCCCAAAGGGATAGCAAGGCTCGTCGAAAGGTCGAGGGAACTTGGGGCGAGGTTCGTGATAGTCCACGGGGAGACCTTAGTGGAGCCCGTCGCCTCCGGTACGAACAGGGCCGGTATAGAGGCGAGGGCGGATATACTCGCCCATCCGGGGCTCATATCGGAGGAGGACGCTGAGCTTGCCGCCCGCCTCGGTGTGCTCCTGGAGGTAACCGCGAAGTCCGGGCACTGCATCACGAACGGATACGTTGTAAGGGTAGCGAAGGAGGTCGGAGCGAGGCTCTCCTTTGGGACCGACTCCCATCTCCCGGGGGACCTGAGGTCCCGGGAGGAGGCCGAAACTATACTCCTCGGTGCGGGGCTGTCGGAGGAGGAGGTCCACGAGGTGTTCCGGAACTTGGAGGAACTGTACCGCACCCTGAAAACTGGACGCTAACGAGTTGAACCTCCCCAGATTTCGGCGTTGCACCTTACCTAATTCACCTCGACCTTCCCCAGTACGCTTAACATCCCAAGTCCGAGCGAGACGTTCCCCTGCTTGATATTTTGAAACATTTGTTATATATTTATAACACTCCTTACAAAGGAACGAGCCGATGAAGGAAGGGTCCGAGGGATACCGTTGGGTGCTCTTGGTCCACCAGCTTCCACCGCACCCCTCCAAGCTCAGGGTGAAGGTGTGGCGGAGGCTCCAGCGGATGGGAGCGGTCGCCGTCAGGAACTCCGTCTATGTGCTCCCGTACAGGGAGCATATTTACGAGGAATTCCTGCGGCTGGCGCGGAAGATCAGGGAGAAAGGGGGGCAGGTGTCGGTCTTCAAGGCAGATGCGATAGACGATATGGAGGACAGGGAGATAGTACAGCTCTTCCAGAAGGCCAGGGGTAGGGATTACCGGGAGGTGCTCAAAGCCCTGAGCGAGCTTGAGGGCCGGTTGAAGTCCGGGGCTCGGGAGGTGGAGGGTTCCGCCGGGGAACTTCAGAGGCTCCGACTTCGCATAGAGGACATATCTCGCATAGACTTCTTCGAAGCTCCGGAAAGGGCGACGGTCTTAGAGGCGTTCCGACGCTGCCAGCGCGTGCTGGGCGGGGCAGCGCACGAAACCAGCGTCCCAGTCCACAGCAGGGAGGCCTTCTCCGGAAGGACGTGGGCCACCCGGAGCCCTCCATATGTGGACCGGGTGGCCTCGGCCTGGCTGATCAGGAGGTTCATAGATAGGAAGGCACGGTTCGTCTTCGTGGGGGAGGGAGAGGGGATAGGAGAGGGGTGGGTGCCCTTCGCCATGCCGGGGGTGGAGTTCGGGCACCACGGAGAGGATTGCACCTTCGAGACCATGATGAAGGCCTTCGACCTGGCCGAGCCGGTCCTGCGTCAGATAGCCGAGATAGTGCACGATGCGGACCTGAAGGACGGCAAGTTCGGCCGTCCCGAGGCGGACGGTGTGGAGAAGGTAATAAAGGGTCTGAACGTGGTACTGAGCGACGCCGAGGTTTTAGAGGTAGGAGGGAGGGTCTTCGACGGCCTAGCAGCGACGTTAAGTGCGGGTTCCTGATCGGAGAATGGAGATGAGGATGAGAAGGGGTTTACTTTCGCTCATCTTGGGGGCCTTCGTATCCACGCACGGTTCGACCGCATCGGACCTCAACCCGGAGGCCATAATCAAGATAACTTACGAACGTAACCCAAGTATAGCTGCCGCGAGGCACAAGCTCAGATCGGCGGAATATAACTACAAGCTGTTCGAGAGCGAGTACTCCCAGTTCACCCCCTTCATCTTAGGTTCAGATTTAGAAAAAAGCTCGGGAAGGTTGACGGTGGGCGTAAGGAAGGAGTTCTTCGACGGCTCCTCGGTGTCTCTGAACTTGGGGAACAAGGCCGAGTGGAGCGCGGAGAGCTTAAAAAACGAGCAGTTCCTGGAGGCCAGGCTCGAGTTCCCCCTCTTCAGCTCCAACAGGAAGCTGAGCAGGATAATCAGGCGAACCTTTGAGGAGAACGAGCTTTACGGGGCGAGGCTCGGCTACGTGGAACAAGTCCGCTGGGTGATCCGTGGGGCGTTGGAGGAGTACTACGACCTCATCTGCAGCTCGCAGATCTTGGAAGTTCTCAAAGGATACAAGAGTCAGCTGGAATCGCTGCTCGGTGAGAGATGGGTGAGGGAGCATCCTGCGGACGGGGAACAAATAGAGGACGAGATAAGCTCCTTGGATTCCGAGATCAAGGGCTGGGAGGTTGTGGTGTCCTCCAAGAAGGTCCAACTCCAGAGGAAGATGGGCTTGGAGAGCTTGGAGGGATACCGTATAGAGCCCGTGCCGCTCGGCTTGGGGGAAAACGATTACTACGGAAGACACTACGTGGAGGAGAGCTACGAGGAGGTCGTACGAAGGGCCATAGCCAACGATGTTGAGATAAAGGTGTTGCGTAGCGTGATGAGGGCCGCCGAGGAGAAGAAGCTCCTGGCCGAGAAGGGAAGGTGGGACATATTCGCCTCCTTAGGCGGGCAGTACAGCTATGGAGGAGGAAGGGATTACTCCTTCAGCGTTGGGCTCAACATAAAGAGGTTCGACAAAAGTGTCCTCAACTACTCCCTCCTTAAGGCGGAGGAGGACATCCTCAACGTCCGGGCCCGCATAAGGGACCGGGAGCTGGAGATAGCCGCCCGGATACGGCAGGAGAAGGGGGAGGCCGAGAACCGCAGGAGGCAGCTGGAGAGCCTCTACGAGAGCCTTAAGTCCAGGGAGAGGTTGTACGGCCTCAAGTTGGAGAGGTACCTGAAGGGAGAGGAGACGGTCGACAACCTGATCCGTGCCTTTCGCTCGCTCCTGAAGACGCACGTAAGGTGCTACAGGGTGGGGAACTACTACCTGGACAACATAAGGGACCTGGACTTCCTCTGCGGCGTCTACTTCGGAAAGCTTGGAATAGAGTTCGGGACGAGGTGAGTCGTGCTTCCTCATAGTTGGGCCCTACGCCGGCATTAGCGATCGTACAGGACTTCCCTCTTGACAAAACTTCTCCTTTTGTCTTATCTTCCTTGCTGAAGGAGGTGAGAGCTATGTCGAAAATTTTTAAGGCGGGCGTGCTTGCAGTCCTCATCCTTTCGGCCTGGCACCTCTTCCCCCAGGCTGAGGACACCTTCTCCAAGATAGATGAGGGCTTCGACCTGTTCTCAAAGGTATATAAGACCGTCCTTCAGGAATACGTGAAGGAGGTGGACCCCCAAGAGGCGGCGTATTCCGCTATACGTGGGATGCTGGGAAGCCTGGACCCGTACAGCCAGTTCCTCAGCGAGAAGGCCAGCGTGGATCAGCTCAAGATAGAGACGACCGGGGAGTTCGGGGGCCTAGGGATAAGGATATCCGTAATAGGCGGGGTGCCGGTCGTCATATCCCCTATAGAGGGGACCCCAGCTTACGAGGTCGGACTTCAGGCGGGGGATAAGATAATCAAGATAGAGGGGGAACCGACCGAGGGTAAGAGTATAACCGAGATAGTGAACACCCTGAGGGGTAAGCCCGGAACCCAAGTCACGATAACCATAAAGAGGGAAGGGATCGAGGAGCCTATAGATTACACCATCACCCGAGCTGTGATAAAGATAAAGGCTGTGCCCTTGGCCACCTGCATAGGTGACGTGGGGTACATAAGGCTGACGAACTTCTCTAAGGTAGCGGGAGACGAAGTAAGGGAGGCCATAGAGAAGCTCCAGGTCCAGGGGATAAAGGGACTGATATTCGACCTTCGCCGCAATCCGGGAGGACTCCTAGCGGAGGCGTGCGAGGTCGCGGACAAGTTCTTGGAGAAGGGGAAGCTTATAGTGAGCACGAGGGGAAGGACGGCGGGACAGGACCGGAGGTACGAGTCCGAGCACGAACCTACCTTGGATCCGAGCGTACCTCTGGTCGTCCTAGTGGACGGAGGGAGCGCGAGCGCTTCCGAGATAGTGGCAGGGGCGATCCAGGACCACGACAGGGGACTTATAGTCGGGGAGAGGACCTTCGGGAAGGGCTCGGTCCAGACCGTCCACGAGCTCGGAGAGGGAGCGAAGCTCAAGCTCACCACGGCCCTCTACTACACTCCGAGCGGACGCTGTATACATCGTGAGGAACTCGGAAGGTTAGTTCAGACCGATACTACCGAGGTCTTCTACACCGACAACGGTCGTCCCGTCAAAGGTGGAGGGGGGATACATCCGGACGTGGTCGTGCCGGGCCTTAAGCCCACAGGTTTCGTGCAGGCCCTCCTTAAAGAGAGGATGTTCTTCAAGTTCGCCGTGCACTACTTCGCCGAACATCCGGAGGTCTCCCAGGAACTTCAGGTGGACGATGAGGTGCTCGAGGAGTTCAAAAGATATCTGAAGGAGGAAGGATTCTTCGTCGGAAAGGAGCAAGTTGAGGAATTGGAGAAGGTGCTCGAAGAGGAGGGGCTCTCGGATGCCCTCGAGGATGTGGAGCACCTGAGGAAGACCTTGCAGGACACCGAAAAGCTCGGGTTCGAAAGCAGCCTTCCTTACATCAAGATGGCCCTGAAGAGGGAGATAGCTTCCAAAGTGGGAGGGCTAGCAGCAGGGATAAAGGCCACCCTCCGGGACGATCCTCAGGTGAAGAGGGCCTTAGAGCTGCTGCACGACCCCGAAACTTACGCTTCTTTGATATCCGGAGGACATCTGGAGGTGAAGAGGTGAGGAAGCTCATCTTCTGCGATTTCGACGGCACCGTGGCCCTGGACGACGTGGGAGACAAGCTCTTTCAAACCTTAGCCTACCATACCTGGAAGGAGCCCGTGGAGAGGTGGAAGCGGGGGGAGAT
>DTYS01000131.1 GCA_012961755.1 Candidatus Latescibacterota bacterium | reverse complement strand
AGACCAACGTGGTTCCCTACCTCCTTCCCGAGTCCGTAGGAGGGTTCACGGAGTTCGTAAAGGGGAGGGTAGTGGTGCCCCACACCGGGTCGTTCTCCCAGCTCAGGAGGGCGATAAGACATGAGATCGTGCACGTATTCGTATACGATAAACTTGAAGAGTCCGCAAGGTGGCACGACGTCTACAACTTACATCCTCCGCCTCCCTGGTTCAACGAGGGAATAGCGGAGTACCTTTCCTACGGCTGGGATTCCCGGGCGGATATGGTACTTAGGGACGCAGTGCTCTCCGGGATTCTGGTCCCCCTCAAGGACATAGGCCGCATCACCGGGACCTATCTGATGTATAAGGAGGGGCAGTCCCTGGTCGGGTTTATGGTGGAGAGATACGGGGAAGAGGTGTTAGCGGAGATTTTAGATAACTGGTGGAAGGCCAAGGACTTCTCCAGTGCCTTCTTCATAACCACCGGGGAGACCCTGGAGAAGTTCGCCGAGGATTGGGAGTATCAACTCAAGAAACGATATTATCCCCTGATGGCCAAATGGGACCTTCCCTCGTACGGGGCGGAGGCCCTGACCTCGGAGGGGATGGACACAAAGCCGGTTCCTCTGCCGGACGGCAGTGGCTTCGCCTTCCTCTCGGACAGGTCGGGATACTCCGACATATACGTGAAGTCCTTCGACGGCAAGCCCTGCAGGGTGGTGAGGGGAGGAAGGACCGAGAAGTTCGAGACCTTCCACATCTTCAGGAGCAAGATGGACATATCCCGGGATGGGATCCTGGCCTTCGTCGCCAGGAGGGGAGGGAGGGACGTCCTCTACCTCTGGAACCTGTCTAAGGGAAAAGTTGTCAAGCACATAGCCTTAACAGAAGTTGTGGAACTTTCCTCTCCCTCCTGGTCGCCGGACGGGAGTAAGGTGGTCGTATCCGGCCTCGGGTACGACGGCACCTCGGACCTATACATAGTGGATGTGGAGGCGGGAAGGGTCAGGAGGCTCACCCGGGACTACTACGACGACAGGGATCCGAGCTGGTCACCGGACGGAAGCAGGATAGCCTTCAGTTCCTGCAGGACGAGGATGGGGGAGTATAACATATTCGTATACGACCTTCCATCAGGGAAGATATATCAGCTCACATCCGGGCCGTACAGGGACGTGACCCCGTCCTGGTCCCCGGACGGCGAGCTTCTAGCCTTCAGCTCCGACAGGGAGGGGCCCTTCGGGATATATCTCTTGGACGGTGAGGGTAGGATGCTCAGGGCGTGCTCGGTGCTCACCGGAGCCCTGGACCCCGAATGGACCCCGGACGGCAAGTGGCTCCTCTTTACGGGATTTGAGGGACATAAGTTCTTGATATACCGGACCAAAGTCCCCGAAGACCCGCCTCAGGTCACCACCTTCCCTCCGACCCCATGGAGGAAGGGATGGGTCCTCCCCCAGGTTGAGGGCATATCCCCGCAGGCAGTTTATCCTTATAGGCCTAAGTTTAGCTTAGACATAGCTCAAAGCCAGGTGGTCAGGGACCCCGAGCTCGGCGTCCAGGGGGGGGTGCAGTTCGGCCTTACGGACGTGCTCGGGGACCAGCACCTCCTGTTCCTACTGGGGTACTCGGGACAGGTGGGGGAGGGGTTCTTGAAGCGGTTAAACTTCGCCTTAGCATATGCGGACCTTTCCCACAGGCTCCAGTACTCTTTGGGAGCCTTTCATCTATCCGATAGATATTACGACCTGGACGAAGGCTGGGTGAGGGACAGGAGGTACGGTGTGGAGGTATCCTTAGTGTACCCCCTTTCCAAGTTCCGTAGGGTGGAGGCCGATCTCCTCCTCAGGCGCTCCCACCGTAGATGGCTCGGGGAGGGGAGGGAGGCCCTGCTCCTCTCCGGATTCCTCGTTTACGTCCTTGACACAAGCCTCTGGGGACCCGTGGGGCCGATAGACGGAAGGAGGTACAGCCTGCTTCTGGGCTACACCCTGGACCCCATCTCCCAGGACACGTACTATGCGATGGGGCTTCTGGACCTGAGGCACTACATAAGGATCTCCCGAAGGGTGAGCTTCGCTTTGAGGCTGTTAGGAGCGTGGAGCGAGGGCAAGGAACCTTGGAGGTTCTACATGGGAGGAAGCTGGACTTTCAGAGGTTATCCCTGGGGAACGTTCAGAGGGAGGCACCTCATACTATTAAACAACGAACTCAGGTTTCCCTTGATAGACGACCTCAGGGTGGCGTTCCCGTTCGGTGTGGCGCGGCTGAAGGCCATGAGGGGAGCAGCCTTCCTGGACTTCGGGAACGCATGGGAGGGGAAGTTCCCGGGATTGGTGGGGAGCGTCGGGTTCGGGGTGAGGGCGAGGGTTTCGGAGTTTTTGGTCCTGAGGTTCGACTGGGCGTGGCGCACCGACTTCAGGAGGTTGGGAAGCCTGCACAGGGAGTTCTTCTTTGGGTGGAGCTATTGAGGAGGACCTATGTGGACGGTCGTGATCTTGGGGCTTTTAGGTACGACCTACGGCCAGTGGACCGCCTATGTGTCCCAGAGGGAGGTGAGGGACCTTCTGAGCTTGGAAGGGGAGATCTGGGCGGCGACGTCGGGAGGCCTCTTCGTGTGGGATCCTGAGGATTCCACGCTCGTCCCCTACTCGGACTTCGGGAGGGTTCAGGGGCCGGAAGTCCTCTCGTTGGCCAGGGACGATCGAGGAAGGTTCTGGCTCGGGACAGCTCGGGATGGGCTTATATGCTGGTCCCCTGAGGAGGGAGTGTTGGACCTGTACCCCGTCTTCGCCGAGGACAGGGTGCAGGCCCTATGTGTATACGGGGACAGCCTCTTCGTGGGTACAGCCTACAACGGGGTCTGCCTCTTCTCCATAGGGGAGGGGGAGGTATTGGAGTGTTACAGAAGGCTAGGGAAGTTTTCCAGGGGTGCTGAGGTCAGAAGTCTTTATATGTCGGGGGACACTTTGTTCGTCGGGACGGAGGAGGGGATAGCCTGGGCCTCCGTGAGTGCTCCCAACCTCTACGACCCGGAAAGTTGGAGCTCGGCCTCCAAGTCCGAGGAGGGTTACCTCATAGGGCCTGTGAGTTCGATAACGGGCGGGGGGGAGGAGATCTTCTTAGGTTCCGAGTGGGGGGTGTTCGGGAAGGTGGGCGACGGGTGGAGGGAAGAGTTGAGGGGCGTCCGGGTCTACGATGTAGCCGTAAGGGGGGATACGCTCGCGGTTGCGACGAAGGATGGTATATACCTTAGGACGAGGGACGGGGAATGGACGGTGGAGGAAGTCGAGGGATGGGTCCCCCGCTCCCTGAGCTTCGCCGGGGAGGGGCTCTGGGTTTACCTCTCCTCGGGATATGCTATGGTCAAGGACCATATGCTCTACCTCCTAAATCGGCGACTCGAGGTCCCCGTCGCCCTCGGGCCTCCGGGGGATCGGTTCACCGACCTTGTGGTGGACCGGAGGGGGGTGCTTTGGGCCGCTACGAGCGTGAGGGACCTATCTCCTGGGGGGCTTTACAGGTTCGACGGGGAGAGTTGGTCGAGGTACGCCTGGGGAGATCTCTACAGGGATGCCGTGACGTGCGTGGAGGTCGACCACGAAGGCTTCATATGGGCCGGGACGTGGGGGAGGGGGATGTTCAGGCTGAAGGACGACGGGACCCCGGATGTGAAGGCGGACTCCGTCGTCTGGATAACCCCGGAGAACAGCCCCTTGAGCCCTACCGTGGGCGAGGACTTCTGCGTGGTGGCGGACCTGGCCGCGGACGACATGGGCAGGATATGGGTCGCGAACTACATGGCCCACGGGTCCCCCATTCCAACCAACACCCCGATAGTCGTCTTGTACGGGTTCCCCCCCCAAAGACGCCGTGACCTTCACCGACAAGGACGGGGTCCCGGACGGGGAGGGCTCGGTCCTGCTTCCTCTCGAGGGGATGGCCTGGTTCGGAACGTTTAGGATGGGGTTGGCCTTCCTGAACTACGGCCCTTCCTTAGAGGATAAGGAGGACGACAGATGGGTCCACATCTTTACGGCCAAGTTCCCCAAGCTTACCAGCAACAACATATCGGACGTAGAGGTGACCCCGGACGGTAGGATATTGGTGGCGACCGAGGAAGGGTTGAACGTGTTCAGGGCGGTCTACTCCGGGGACGAGCTTCAGCTTGAGGGTTGGACGGTGTACGATGTCTCGGACGGCCTCCCGAGCAACCTCGTCCGTTCGGTATGTTATACCCCCGAAGGGAGCATATGGGTCGGGACCGAGGGGGGGCTGGTCAGGATAAGGGGAGATTCCCTTATGGTCTACACCCGCAGCAACAGCCCCCTTGTGGACAATACGGTTTACGCCTTAGAGTACGATGCGGGAAGGGGCTGTCTGTGGATAGGCACGGGACATGGTCTGAGCCGTCTGCAGATCTCCCTGACTTCCGAGGCGGACGCTCCCGAGGTGATCGCCTTTCCTAACCCCTTCTTTCCGGAGGACGGGCCGCTCACCTTCCATAACCTCCCCGAGGGTTCTTCCCTGAGGATATTCTCCCCGTCCGGCGAGCTCGTGCGCTCCCTATCCCCCGAAGGAGGTAGGAAGGTTATATGGAAGGGAGACAACGATGCTGGATATCTTGTAGGGTCGGGCGTTTACCTTTACGTGGTAAAGGATCCGCAGGGGGAGGTTCAGGTCGGAAAGGTGGCCTTGGTCCGGAGAAGAAGGTGAAGCTTAGGAGCCTCGTCCGCCACGTATCGGTCTACGGCGTCTCGGATGCTGTGAACCGAGCCACAGGCCTTTTCCTCATCCCCCTGTACACCAGGGTGCTGCCTAAGGGAGACTACGGCAGCCTGGCCCTCCTCTATTCGGTCCTGGCCTTCGCTGGGGTGCTCTACACCTGGGGCATATCCGGCGCCTTCCTGAGGGATTTCACACCGGCGGAAGAAGGGGAGAGGAGGGAGGTCTTCTCCACGACCTTAGGATTTTTGGGGGGATGTGGCCTTCTCCTGTCCGGAGCGATATGGGCCTTCCGTGGAAGGATAGGGACCCTGTTGGGGGTAGGGGAGGAACTCGTAAGGTTAGGGACCTCAATATTGTTCCTAGATTCCTTGACCCTTCCCTTCCTCCTCTCCCTCAGGGCGAGGGCCCGCTCGGGGATATATCTGGGCCTCACCGGAGTGAGGTTCTCCTCAACCTTGGCCGGGAACTTGCTCCTCGTCGGCGTTATGAAGAGGGGGCTACAGGGGGTGTTCGAGGCTAACCTCGCTGCCTCAGGCCTCGTCCTCTTGTGCTCCTTCCCCTTCGGCGTTCCCTACATCAGGCCAAAGCTCATACTGCAGAGGCTTAAGGGACTTCTGTCCTTCGGCTTACCGTATATACCCACTATACTGGCCGACAGGGTGATATTTTTGTCCGACAGGGCGATCTTGAAGCTTTTTGCGGGGTTGGAAGTTCTGGCGGTGTACAACGTGGGATACAGGCTCGGGATGGTGGTGCTCTTCTACGTTAGGGCCTTGGAGGCGGCCTGGGTCCCATTTTTCCTATCCACCTTCAGGGAGCGCGAAGCTCCGGAGCTGTACTCTAAGATCTTCCTTTATTACATAGCGGTCGGT
>DTYS01000130.1 GCA_012961755.1 Candidatus Latescibacterota bacterium | reverse complement strand
TCGTAGTTGTGGGGGATGTACGGGCTTCCCTCGTGGGTGGTGAAGACGGTGCGCACATCCCAGAGTACCGTGGCCTCTGGGGAGAACGGCTGCATCTGGCGGAGCCTAGCAAGCTCCGACCTCGCCTTCTGTTCGACCTGCTCGGGCATGCCGGCCGCGTCTATCTTCTCCTCCCACTCCGAGAACTCCTCCTCGGGGGCCTCCCCGAGCTCCTCCTGGAGGACCCTCATCCTCTGCTGGAGGTAGAACTGCCGCTGGTCCTCCTGCATACGGCTTCTGACCTTGTCCTCTATCTTCTCCTCAAGTCTGAGGATCTCCTGCTCCTGGACCAATATGGCCAGGAGTTTGTCCAACAGGACCTCCAAGCTCGGGGCCGACAGGAGCTCCTGCTTCACCTGAGGGGAGACCGTCAGGTGGGCGGATATGAAGTCCGCTACCTTGGCCGGGTCCTCCTCGCCTTGTATCCCCATGAGGACCTCGTCGGGGACCTGGCGGTTCAGGCGGACGTACTCCTCGAAGTACACCGTAACCCTGCGGAGCCTCGCCCTGACCTCCGGGGAATCGTGGCTTTCGAAGGGGATGAGCTGTATGAGGGCCCTGTATCCCGGACCGCTCCTGTAGAACCTGACCATCCTCGCCCTGGCCACTCCCTCCAAGAGGACCTTGGCTATGCCGTTCGGAAGTCTCATGGCCTGTACGACCCTCGCCACCACCCCGACGGAGTGGAGGTCCCGCTTCGTTGGCTCCTCGACCTGTGGGTCCCTCTGGAGCACGAGGAAGAGGAGCCCCTCCCCCTCAACCGCCTCGTCTAAGGCTCCTATGGACTTGTCCCTCGCAACCAGTATGGGGGCGACCATGTTGGGGAAGAAGACCTGGTCCCTCAAGGGTATCATGGGAAGACCGGTCCCTCGCACTCCCTGGCGCCTCTTCTGCATAACCCCTCCGTTAGAACACTTCCAAAGTCGTCGTCACGTAAAATTAGAGAAGATCCCTATCTTCCCCCGAGCTAAAGATAATACATTCGGGGATCGGGGACAAGGTCCGTACATCCATCCGCCGGCCTCCACACGAATTTCGAGTAGGCGAAGATGTACCTGGTCATATCTGTTGCCCAGGTAGGGAAAAATTAGTATATTACGACCGCGATGGCGTCCGGACCTGAAATATCGGTCGTGATACCCCTCTTCAACGAGAGGAGGAGCCTCAGGGAGTTGTACCTTAGGCTCAGGGAGGTCTTAGAGGATATCGGAAGGAGCTGGGAGATTATATTTGTGGACGATGGTTCCACGGACGGCTCCTTCCTGGAACTTAAGGCCATACACGGGGAGGACCCGAGGGTCAGGGCCTTCAGGTTCAGGAGGAACTACGGGAAGGCCGCTGCCTTGGACATGGGCTTCAGGGAGGCCCAGGGGAAGATAATAGTCACCATGGACGCCGACCTCCAGGACCTCCCCGAGGAGGTCCCCAAGCTCATAGCCAAGCTCGAGGAGGGTTACGACCTGGTCTCAGGATGGAAGCGCCATAGGAAGGACCCGATATCTAAGAGGCTCCCCTCCAAGATCTTCAACTGGACGATTTCTAAGCTTACTGGGCTCCCCCTCCACGATATAAACTGCGGGCTGAAGGCTTACCGAAAGGACGTGGTAAGGGACCTCAGCGTGTACGGCCATCTGCACAGGTTCCTCCCCGTCCTCGCCTCCCGCCAGGGGTACAGGGTGGGGGAGGTGGAGGTGGCCCACCATCCCAGGAGGTACGGGAGGAGTAAGTACGGTCCTGGGAGGTTCGTGCACGGTTTCCTGGACCTTATGACGGTGCTCATGCTCACGAAGTACCTCACCCGCCCCCTACACCTCTTCGGTGGGGCGGGGCTGGCCTTCTCAGCCGTGGGATTCTGCATAAATTCGTACCTAGTGTACCTCAAGTTCAGGTACGGTAGCCTTATGGGAAGGTACCCGCTCCTGTGGCTCGGGATATTGCTCATGGTCGTGGGCGTTCAACTGTTCTCAACCGGACTTTTAGGGGAGCTGATACTTAACCTCAGGAGGGAGGGGATAAGCTATTCCGTGAAGGAGCGGCTGGATGGCGCTTGAACACGACCTCCCCGTATCCGACCCCGAGCTCCCTCGCCACGGCCTCACACTTAGCCTTTAGGATGAAGTAGGTGGAATCGCTCCTTTCGCCTAAGGTCTCGAAGTTGCCCTGTCCCTTCGCTATCCTTACGTCCGCCTTCAGGAACTCCTCCCTGAACTCCTCGGACACTTCGTCCCAGGGTATCCCTATCCCGTCCGAGCCCGTGTCTATGACCCTTGCGACCCCCTCCATCCCCACCTCCTCCGCATCCTCCCTCAGTGCGTCGTTTATGCAGGGACCGCCCCTCACCACGAAGGTGACCTCGCAGTCGGCCTCCTTCCTTATCTCCTCTATCAGGACCTTGTCGAAGACTATCTCGCCGGCGTTGTCGCCTATGTAGATCAGCCTTTCGGCCCTTTCGAGCTCCTCCCTGAAGCTGGGGAAGTGGTCGACCGAGAAGGGGGTCCTGAGCACCTCCTCGACCTCCCTTTCCACGTCGAACTGGACTCCTATCCCGAGGTCTATCACGTTGCCCGCGGCCGCGAGCTTGACGGCTGTATGGAGCGGGTCTTTGGAGTCTCTTACAAGCTCCTTCAGACGGGGGTAAAGCTCGAGGGCTATACTGTTGTACTTCCTCTTAAGCTCGTAGTACGGGTCCTCCACCCCGGTCACCTCCCTTACCACCCTGTAGGCCACGTTCGAGTGGTCCCCGGGGGTGCCCGTAAGCGGGGTGCCTATGAGCTCCCGCATTATCCTGTCCAGTATCTCCCTTTGCACCTTCGGATCGTCGGTGGCGAGCCTGGCCGTGTTCAGGCCCTGACGGAGTACGCATGGGATGCAGTCCAGCACCGCTCTCATCCTCACCTCCTTGACATACGCACGGAAAGTTTGTAACTTCTTCACGAAGGACAAGACGGAGGGGCAGGGTGGGGTCAAAGGATCATTTCGAGGCCCGTAGGGACTTCCGGCTCATAGTCCTCAACGGAGCCCTTTTCATATTCGCCTTTTCCTTCGTGAGGCCCGGGACGGTCCTGTCTGCCTTCGTGTACCAGCTCACCGGGTCGAACTTATATGTGGGCCTGACCAACTCCCTCTTAGGGGTGGGTTGGTTCTGGCCCCAGATTCTTATATCCCACGTGGTCCAGTACAGACACCGAAAGATGCCCTTCTATAGGTTCACCGTGTTCCTAAGGGTGGGGTGGATGGCCACGATGACCCTCCTCACCTTCCTGATCGGAGGGGCCCACCCCCGGGCCATCTTCTGGGCGTTCCTGTTCCTCCTCTTCCTCTACACTTCCTCCGGTGGTATAGCCATGGTCCCGTGGGCCGACATCGTGGGGAAGGTGGTCCCGCCGGAGGAACGTGCCAAGCTCTTCAGCCTCAGACAGTTCTATGGGGGAATCTTGGCCTTCTTGGCCGGGTTCTTAGTTAAGTACGTCCTGAGCGAGGAAAGTGGCCTCTCCTTTCCCTACAACTACGGCGTCCTCTTCGTGATCTCGACCATCTTCGTGGTGCTCGGCCTTTGGGCCTTCCTCCTGGTGAGGGAGCCTGTACATCCCGTGCCTGAGAGGAAAAACTCTTTTTGGGAGTATATGACCAACGGCCCGAGGCTCCTCGAGCGGGACCCGGACTACAGGAGGTACCTCCTGGCGAGGGTGCTTTGGACCTTCGGAATGATGGGGATCCCGTTCTGCGTTCCCTATGCGATAGGTAAGCTCGGCTCGCATCCTTCCATGGCCGGGACGTTCCTCTCCGTGAACATGGCAAGCCAGGTGCTCTCGAACCTCATCTGGCGTAAGATGGGGAGCAGGAGCATACTCACCACCGGCACGCTCCTCATGTCCTTAGGGATGCTCTGGGCCGGGATGGTGAAGTTTCTGCCCGAGGAAGCCAGGGCCGACGGGTTCCTCCTCACGTTCGTGACCGGAGGGGCTGGCATGACGGCCATAAATGTGGCCAACATAGCTTACCTTCTGGAGATAGCTCCTTCGAAGATAAGGCCAACATATGTAGGGTTCGTCAACACCTTCGCGGCACCCCTCACGTTCGTGCCCCTTCTGGCTGGGTTCTTGGTGAGGTACATCTCCTACCCCTCCCTCTTCCTCGTTTCCTCGGCCTTCGGGCTCGCCTCCTTCCTGACCACCCTGACCCTAAGTAAGGACAGGGCATCACGGAGTTAGATCTCCCCCGAGGCTATCACATTTGAGTACCACCTGCCGCTCTCCTTCACCACCCTCTTCTGGGTCTCGTAGTCTACGTAGACCAGTCCGAACCTCTTGGTGTACCCGAAGGTCCACTCGAAGTTATCCATGAGGGACCAGACCATATACCCCCTCAGGTCCACGCCCTCCTCCATGGCCCTCCCCGCGCGGAGGAAGTGTTCCCTGAGGTAGTCCACCCTGGCCTCGTCCTTTACCTCCTCGTCCTCGAGCCTGTCGGAGAACGCGGCCCCGTTCTCGGTTATGTACATCCTAGGTCCGCCGTACCTGTCCCTGAGCCAGGTGAGGACCTCGTAGAGCCCGTCCGGGTATACCTCCCATCCCATCTCGGTGTGAGGTGCCTCCTGGCGGACCTGGCGGGCCCGGAGGAAGGGGTCCCTGGGGTCGTGGGCTACGACCGCCCTCGTGTAGTAGTTGACACCCACGAAGTCACCCGGTTCCTTTATCTTGACCGTATCCTTCTCCCATCCCTTGGGTAGGGCCCACCCGAACGTCTCCAAGATCGACCCTGGGTACTCCCCGAGGAAGAGAGGATCTAGGAACAGGCGGTTGAGGTATGTGTCCCACCTCTCGGCAGCCCTCACATCCTCCTCCGAGGGGCTCGCGGGATGCTGGGGTCCTAGGTTCACGGCTATGCCTATCTCCCCCCTTCCCTCGGCCCTCATGGCCCTCACGGCCTCCGCGTGGGCCAGAAGCTGGTGGTGCACCGCCCTGAAGGCAGCGAATATGTCCCTCATCCCAGGGGCGTGGACGCCCGTGGCGTATCCTAAGTGTGCGGTGACCCAGGGCTCGTTGAGGGTTATCCAGAGCCTCACCCTATCTCCCAGCCTCTTGAAGAGGAGGCTCGCGTAGTCCGAGAACCATCCCACGACCTCCCTGTTCGCCCATCCCCCCCTGTCCTGGAGGGAGGCGGGGAGGTCCCAATGGTAGATGGTTACCATGGGCTCTATCCCGGCCTCCCCGAGGCCTTCCACAAGCCTCTCGTAGAATCCAAGCCCCTTCTCGTTCACCCTACCCTTTCCCTCCGGAAGCACCCTCGGCCAGGAGACCGAGAACCTGTAGGCTTTAAGGCCCAGCTCCTTCATCAGGGCCAGATCCTCCCTCCATCTCCTGTAGTGGTCGCAGGCTATATCCCCCGTGTGCCCCTCGACCACGTTGCCCGGGGTGTGGGAGAACCTGTACCAGATGGAGGGGCCCGCGCCGTCCGCGAGGGATGAGCCCTCTATCTGGTACGAGGCCGTGGCGGCCCCCCACAGGAACCCATCAGGAAACTTCATGGCATCCTCCTACGTCCTTTTGGTGAAGAGCTCCCCTATCCCGGCTATGCTCCCCAGTATCCCCGTGGCCTCGTACGGAAGGAATATCTTGGTGGACTTCCCGTCCGCTATGGCCTGGAGGGTTTCGAGGTACTTGACGGCCAGCAGGTCGTTGGTGGGCCTTCCCTGGTGTATGGACGAGAACACGGTCTGTATCGCCTGCGCCTCGCCCTCGGCAACTGTAAGCCTCTTGTACTTCTCAGCATCCGCGACCTTCTTTATGGCCTCCGCCTCCCCTTCGGCCCTGAGGATAGCAGCTTGCTTTTCACCTTCGGCCTTCCTTATGGCCGCCTCCCTGGCTCCATCTGCCTCAAGCACCATGGCCCTGCGCTCCCTTTCCGCCTTCATCTGTCGGTGCATGGCCTCGGTCACGTCCTTCGGTGGCTCTATCTTCTGTATCTCCACCCTCGTGACCCTCGTACCCCATTTGTCGGTCGCATCGTCCAATATCTGGCGGAGCTTCGCGTTTATCCTCTCCCTTGAAGTGAGGCTTTCGTCCAACGACATGTCGCCTATGAGGTTCCTGAGGTTAGTCTGGGCAAGCTTCGTGACGGCGGCGTAGAAGTTGGCCACGTTGTACTCCACCTTGACCGGGTCCGTGACCTCATAGTACACCACGGCGTCCACCGACACCACCACGTTGTCCCTAGTTATCACGTCCTGGGGAGGGACGTCCACCACCTGCTCCCTCGTGTCCACCTTTATCATCCTCTCCATGAAGGGGACTATCAAGGTAAGGCCGCTCCCCACGGTCCTCTGGAACCTCCCCAACCTCTCTATGAGGCCCTTCTCCCATGGCCTGACTATCCTTATGCTCGTGAGGGCCAATACGATCACTAATGTAGCAACTACCACGAACAGTGCCGACATCTTACCCCTCCTTCCTTTTAACTAACAGATGTGCACCACTTATCCCCACAACCTCGACCTTCTGGCCCTCCTCTATCGTCCCATCGTCCTGGCTTCGGGCCCTCCACTCCTCCTTTTCGACCCTCACCCTTCCGCTGTCGATCGTTGGGTCTATCCTCTCCAGGACGACGCCGACCTTGCCTATTACCCTGTCCGCCCCGACCCTCTCGGGGGGCTCCTTCGTTACCTTCTGGGCGAACTTCCTAGAAAGGACGACGAGGGCACCGGAGATCAGGGCGAAGGAGCCCAACTGGTACGACGTCCCGAGCTCCAGGCGTGCCAGAACGGCCGCAGCAGCAGCTCCCACACTGAACCAGAGGAGAAAGAACCCGGCCGTGAATATCTCTCCTACCAAGAACGCAGCAGCAAGTACAGCCCATATGAGCCAAACTTCCACGGGCTATCACCTCCTTTACGGCGAAGAGATCGACTTCACTTTGCCGCCCGTGCAGGTGATGAAGGCCACGGTCCTGGTCTCGATCCTGACTTCGCCCGGACGGTAGTAGCCTATCCTGTAGGTCACAACCGTGCCCCCGAGGCCTATCCTCGAGGAGGTGCCCACTATCCCTATCCTGCCGAACTGGGGAACCTCCTGGACTCCCTCTACGGCACGTACGCTTATGTCCTGGAAGAGCTCGAGCACACGACCTTCCGGATCACCCAACCTTATGAGGGCCATAGCCTCCCGGAACCTCGCCCATTCCTCGGGCGGGGGGACCCCCGGCGCGGGGCCGGGAAGGGGTTCCTGGTAGTAGGAGGCGCAGCCGAGGAGGAATAAGGTTAAGAGTAACATTCGCATACTTACCACCCCTTTCAGGAAAGCAGGCCCTTTAAATGGGCCACCGCGGACCTCGGGAGGGCACTGCGGTGATATCCTCCCTCTAAGACGGAGACTATACGTCCTCCGGCATACTCCTTGGCCACTTCTGAGACCATCTCCGCCATCTTCAGGAATCCTTCTTCCGTGACCTCCATCCCCGAGAGGGGGTCGGCCCTGTGGGCGTCGAACCCCGCGGATATCATCACGAGTTCGGGGCGGAACCTCTCGACCTCCGGAAGGAGGCGCTCCCTAAGGGTCCTCTCATAGGCATCGTCGTCGCTTCCCCAAGGGAGGGGGACGTTGAGGGTATATCCCTCGCCCGGGCCTCCCCCCCTCTCGTCCGCCCTTCCGGTCCCCGGGTAGTACGGGTACAGGTGCACGCTGAAGTAGAAGACCGAAGGGTCGTCCCAGAACGTGACCTGGGTACCGTTTCCGTGGTGGAGGTCCCAGTCGACTATGAGGACCCTTCCCACCCCATGGGTCCTCTGGGCGTACCTCGCCCCCAAGGCCACGTTGTTGAAGAGGCAGAAGCCCATAGACCTATCGGGCTCCGCGTGGTGGCCAGGAGGGCGGATCAGGCAGAAGGCTATCCTCTCATCCCCCGAGCAAACCTCGTCCACGGCCCTGAAGACCCCTCCGACCGCGAGCTTGGCCACATCGTAGGAATGCGAACAGATGTACGTATCCAGGTCCAACCATCTCCTCCCCTCCCTCCAGGCCGACGCTACATAACTTATGTGTTCGGGGGTGTGGACCAGGAGAAGCTCCTCCTCGGACGCTGGACGGGGCCCCAAGTGTAGTGCCCTCTCCCAAAGCCCGGCCTCCTTGAGCCCCTCCTCTATCCACTTTAACCTCTCCGGAGACTCAGGATGGTGGCCGGAAGGTCTGTGGAGGAGGTAGTCGGGATGGTGCACCAAGGTCAACATGGTCCCTCACTCCCCCAATCCCACCCCCAGGGACCTTGCGCAGGCTATCCAATGGGAGTCCGGGGGTACCTTCCTCTGCCTTCCCGCGACCTCCCCTAAGGGGACCGAGGTTATCTCGGTACCCCTGAGAGCGACCATCCTGTCCACCTCCCCTTTGGCCACGAGCTTCACCGCCTCCCTGCCGAACCTCGTGGCCAAGAGGCGGTCGAAGGGTGTCGGAGTACCTCCCCTCTGGAGGTGGCCCAAGGTCGTGACCCTGGTCTCCATACCCGTCATCCTCTCGACCTCCCTACCCACCCACTCCCCGACACCTCCGAGCCTTGCGGACTCCATGCTGTCCGCCACCCTCCTTTTAACGAACGGCTCGCCTCCTTCGGGATAGGCCCCCTCAGCCACGACTATTATGCTGAACCTCTTTCCCCTCCTCACCCTTTCCTCCATAACTTTGCACACTGACTCCATCTTGAAGGGTATCTCCGGGATGAGGATGACGTCCCCACCGCCCGTGAGTCCCGCGGCTAAGGCGAGCCAGCCCGCGTTCCTTCCCATGACCTCTATGACCATGACCCTGTGGTGCGATTGGGCCGTGGTGTGGAGCTTGTCTATCGCCTCGGTGGCAGTGGTGAGGGCGGAGTCGAACCCCACGGTCTGGTCGGTCCCATACAGGTCGTTATCTATGGTTTTGGGTATTCCTATGGAGTGTATGCCTCTTTCTACAAATAGCTTATGAGCTATACTTAAAGTTCCATCCCCCCCCACGCAGACCAAGGCGTCCAGCTTGAGGTCCTGTACGTACGCGGCCACATCGTCGGACCTGTCCTCGAAGACGAGCTTACCCCCCCTTTCCACCGGGTACCCGAACGGGTTGGAGCGGTTAGAAGTTCCGAGCAAAGTCCCTCCGACTGTGAGGATGCCGGATGCGTCGTCAAGCCCTAAAGGTCTGGACCTTCGAAGCACGAGCCCTTCGTATCCGTCCTCTATCCCCACGACTTCCATATCGTGTTCGTTCAAAGCGGTCTTTATCACGGCCCTTATGACGGCGTTAAGGCCGGGGCAGTCCCCCCCTCCCGTGAGCAGACCTATGCGCCTGACCTTCATCTCATCCTCCGATAGCTTCGGCTATGGCTACGTCCAACCTTTCCACCCCCACGATCCGCATCCCTCCGGTCCTCCCGAGGCCCTTGAGGTTCCCCTTGGCCAGGAGGCACCTCTCGAATCCGAGCTTCTGCGCCTCGGAAAGTCTCTGGGCCACATGTCCTACAGGACGGACCTCTCCTCCGAGCCCCACCTCCCCTATGGCGACCGTCCTGGGGGAGACGGGCCTGTCCCTGAAGCTTGAAGCTACGGCCAAGGCCAAGGCGAGGTCAGCGGCGGGCTCATCTACCCTCACCCCCCCTGCCACGTTGCAGAACACATCCTGGTCGCCGAGCCTGAGGCCTATGCGTTTCTCCAAGACCGCCAAGAGAATAGCAAGCCTCCTTTGGTCTATGCCCGTGGCGGACCTCTGGGGGTACCCGAAGGTCGCGGGGGCCACGAGGGCCTGTATCTCAACTAAGATCGGCCTCGTCCCCTCCATGGTGCAGGCCACGGCCGAGCCGGGTGGAATTTCCGTCCTTTCGGGCAGGAATATTTCCGAGGGGTTCAGGACCTCCGCCATGCCCCTCTCCCTCATCTCGAAGAGCCCCACCTCGTTGGTTGAGCCGAAGCGATTCTTCACCGCCC
>DTYS01000129.1 GCA_012961755.1 Candidatus Latescibacterota bacterium | reverse complement strand
CGTGAAGGTCTCGGGCGGGAGGTTCTCCGCAACCTTCGGGGACTACGAGGTAGGATGGAGGGACGGGCAGTTCGGGAGGTACGGGAGGAGGCTGGAGGGGGTGCTCGGAGAGGTGAGGACGGGGCGCTTGGAGCTCTCCCTCGCTATAGCGGAGGATAAGGGGAAGTTCTGCACGAACCTCTTCGTGGGGGGGGACCAGGGGCCTTATCAGTTGCACTCGGAGGACGGGGACGGATCGATAGTGGTCCTGGCGGGGACGGAGAGGGTGTGGGTGGACGGGGAGAGGATGGAGAGGGGGGATGACTACACGATAGACTACTCCTCTGCCCAATTGACCTTCACCCCGAGGAGGCAGATAAAGCCGGGTAGCAGGATAGTAGTGGACTTCTGCTACGTCGGACGCCACTATTCGAAGACCACCCTCGCAGCCCGGGGGAGGTTGAGGCTTGGGAAGGTGGAGGCCTTCGGGATGTGGGTGAGGGAGGCCGAAGACGGAAGGAGGCCGCTGGACGTCTTGCCTTCGTACAGGTTGGTGGGCGGACATTACAAGTACGTGGGAGAAGGGTTGGGCACGCATAGGGTCACCTTCTCCTTCGTCGGCGAGGGGAAGGGGGATTACAGGTACCTGGGAAGGGGGGTCTACGAATATGTGGGGCCCGGCGAGGGGGCCTATTCGCCGGGTGGACCCCTCCCGCTTCCCGAGCTTCGGGAGCTCCTGTCGCTCGGTGCTGTCCTGAGGCCTTCCGATTGGGTCCGTGCCGAGGGGGAATGGGCCGCGAGCCTTCGGGACGGGAACTTGCTTTCCCCCTTGAACGACGGGGATGACATCGGGAGGGCGTATAGGTTCGAGGTAGAGGTGGGAGGGGAGAAATGGAGGCTGAGGGGAGCGGTAAGGCACGTAGGGGAGGGATTCTTCCCCTTGGACAGGGTATACGATGTCGATGAGTTCCACCCTCATCGAGGTACCGAGGAGGAGGTATCGGCGATCTACACGCCTACTCTGAACACGAGGCTCTCCGTCGGATACGGAAGGCTCGGGGGGGATGAACCTTCGGCAAGGTGGAGGGTGGAGCTCAGGTCCCGGGAGGGGGGATTGCCCGAGCTTACGGCCTTAGAGGAGCGCGTGATGGGCCAGGATGGGACGTTCCTCAGGAGGAAGGTGGGGTTGGACCACAGGTGGCGGGTGGGCCCCTTCCTCTCGTACGAGCTCGAATCCTCCCCCCGCCTGAGGCGACTGGAGTGGGAGGGGGGGATCTCGGGAAGGGAGGGGAGCCTCAGGTGGAAGGTGAGCTACGGTAGGCTGGAGGACACCTCCTGCGTGGAGTGGCTCGGGGCAGAGCTTGAGGCAGGGAGGTACTTCGAGGGTGGGTATACCTGGAGGAGCGAGGTAGGACCCTTGGGCTGGCTCAAGGTTAGGGTCCCCCTGGGAAAGGCTACGACCATTTCCCTCGACGGGGAGGTGACGGAGGGGCGGGCGCCCGGGCTCGAGGAGAGGTTCCTCTACGTCGGGACCGGGAGGGGGGGATACTCCTGGGAGGACAGGGACGGCGACGGCAGGACGGAGGAGGGGGAGTTCTTCCCCGACCCGGAGGGGGATTATGTGAGGTACCTCGCCCCCGTGCGGTCGTACAGGGCCGTAAGGAGGGAAAGGCTCGGAGCGAACCTCAGTTTCAGGCCGAGGGGGTTCAGTTCGGTTACTTCCTTCTACGGCACGCGCGCCGAGCTCAGGGATGGGGGAAGCTTGAGGGAGAACCTCTCCTTAAGGCAGGACCTCGAGGTCTTCGGTAGGTGGGGCTCCCTGAGGGGGTTCCTCTTTTGGGACGAGGAGAAGGCCCTCTCGTTCGGCAGGAGGGACCGGAGGCTCGGTGCGAGGCTGAGGCTCTTTACCGGAAGGTCGGAGGTGGAGCTGGAGGCCGAGGGAGGGCTCAGGGAGAGGTACAGCTCCTATGAGGACTACCGGATATCGGGGGGAAGCCTGTCGGGAGGTTACTTCCTCGGGTTCGGAGGGGGGAGGATGGGGGGTAGGTTTAAGCTCGGTAGGGACCTGGAGCGTACGGGGGGCACAAGGGCGGACTACGTTTCCTTCAGGCCCGAGGTGGAGCGCTCGTTTGGGAGGTTCAGGGTCTGGGGGTACCTGGAGGTCGCGGGGGTCAGGGCCCCGAGGGAGGTCCCCTACGGGATGGCGGAGGGAAGGGGGCCTGGGTTGAACTTGAAGTGGGCTTTGAGGTTAGGTCGCAGGACGGGGAGGTCCACGAGGCTCTCGCTCTCCTGCACGGGCAGTAAGCGGCCGGGAAGGAGGTTGCGTTACACGATGAGGACGGAGGTGAGGGCTAGCTTCTGAGATGTCCGGCGCTTTCTTTGGCGTGCTCGTGCTGCTGTCCCTGTGTGGGGCGGCCTGGGGGACTGAGGTAGCTGAGGTCAAGGTGGAGGGGGCGGACAGCTCCGAGGTGGGGAGGCTCTTAGGGGTGAGGCCGGGTGAGGAGTTCGTCCCGGAGAGGCTGGAGGGTGGGATACGGAAAGTTCTCTCGTGGTACGAGGATCGGGGACATCCCTTCGCGAGGGTCGAGGTGGTGGAGGCGAGCCTGAGGGAGGACGGCCTTCACATATCCCTCAGGGTAGACGAGGGACCTAAGATAGGGGGCAACGTGTTCTCCGCGGCCTTGGGCTACGCGGGCGGGGAGGTCTTAGGGGAGCTCTTCCTCTCGCTCCGGAACCCGTGGGGAAAGGGACGGAGGTTAGGGGCGAGGTGGAACCGTCGGAGCTCCTGCACTGAGCTGGACCTCTCCTACCGCGAGCCCCGGGCCTTGGGTCTTCCCCTTAGCTTAAAGGGGGAGTTCGAAGGGGAGCTGAGGGAGATGTACTGCAACTTAAGAGGGTCGGCCAGCGCTTTGCTGCCGGTAGGACCTGCCGAGGTCGGGATGAGCGTGGGAAGGGAGCGCACGGTGAGGGATTCGGTGGGGGAAGGGGTCTGGGGGTTCGGATTTAGCTTAACGTACAAGAAGGGCCCCCTCCGGGTTACATCCGAGGCGTGGTGGTATCCCGGGAGGGAGGAGGGGGCGAGGTCGAGGGTGGGGACAGATGTAGAGTGGTGCAGGCCGATGGGTCATGGGCTCGCGATCGTGGGGAGCCTCCACTTCCGCGCGGTGGAAGGTAGGAGACTTTCCCCTTACGAACTTATCCCCCTCGGGGGGGCCAGGTCCTTGAGGGGGTACCGGGAGGAACAGTTCAGGGGAAGGAGGGTCCTCTGGACGAACCTTGAGCTGCGCAGAGGATTGGGAGGAGGTTCCTCAACCTCCCCGTTCTTGGACGTGGGTTACGTGCGGGGAAGGGTGAGGCTGGGCTACGGCGTGGGCATGAGGCTTAAGACCAGGGTGGGCCTCGTGGGGGTGGACTACGGGCTCTCCCCGGGAGATGGTCCCTTGCAGGGGAAGGTGCACGTGAGCTTGGAAGGAAGTTTCTAAAGCGATCCTCGGAAGGAGGTGTATGTTATGGATTGGGCCGCCTTAGAGAGGGAGTACGAAAAGCTCTTAGAGGAATTTGAGGAGAAGCTCAGGGAGGAGGGGTTCTCGCAGTACATGGTGGACGAGTACATAGCCCCGGTGGAGAGGTTCCTACAGGAGTACTTGGTGAGGTACGAGATAGGAAGGCCCGAGGAGGTCGGCCCCTCGGACATAGATTTCTTCGTAGGGGAGGAGTGCATAAGGAGGAGGGGGGAGGCCGACACGTCCTGGCTCGGGGTGACCTTGGACGCTCTGGAGAGGTTCTACCGCTTCCTCTCCACCAGGACCAAGGTCGCACACCTCGAGGCCATCCTCAAGGTATGTTCCCAGGAGGAGAGGTACCTGGACAAGATAAGGGCCTACGCCGAACTCAACCCCGAGAACTGGGAGGACGAGTTCCAACAGTGGGCTTCGGACTTCTTGGAGAGATAGGCTACACGTGGTCCAGGGACGGGATGTGGACGGGAAGGGGCAGGAGGGTCGAAAGGCTCCCGAGCCTCCGGGACGGCCCCCCCAAGAGCGCCCTGACCCCCTCCAAGGCGTCCAACTCGTGGTATTCGTCGGCGTGTCCTCCACGGGCTACTTCCAGGCTTCCGTCCCTCAGGGATATGGTCGCCCGTTGGACCTCGTCCTGAAGCCTGACCCCCACCGACAGCTCGAACGGGGCCATCCCTCCGGCCCTACCCTCGAGCCACCTCCTGTAGGCCTCAAGAAGGCCGGCCAGGTCCACGATGCGGTAGCACCAATCCGGTCCAGCGTTCCACCTCGCCACCGAGGGCATGAGCCTCCTCAGCCTCCCCTCGTCCCAGGCACTGAGCTGGAGGGAGACCTCTCCACAGAAGCACCTCTCCATGACCGCCCTTATAAGGGCCGGCTCCCTCCCAGTGGGCGAGGCGAGCTCCAGGACCTGATGGGGACCGAAGCCCTCGCCCTTGGAGAGCACGTACCCGTCGTCGGAAAGCCAAGCCCTCACTCCGGGCCTGTCTATCACGGGGAGGGTATACTTCCTCTCCACCCTCAGGGGAAGGGTCCTGGAGAGCCTTTCCACCTCGGAGGAGGCCTCCTGGGGCGTTACCTCCTCCACCTCGGCCGGAACGACGCCTGCCCTCTCCATCGAACGAGGCGTGAAGGTCAGGGTATACTTGAGCCCAGCGAGGTCCCATCCGAACGCGTTGTACCTCTGGCGGTCGCCGCCGAGCGCGGAGAGGGGATACCCCCTCTCCTTCATCTGCCCTATCACATGCCTTAGAAGTCGGGACATGTACCCCTTGCCCCTCTCCCCGGGGAGGGTCGCCACACCTCCTACCCCGCCGACCGTGAGCTCGCATCCCAGGGCCACGCATTCTAAGGGGAAGAGTCCCACGTGCGATACTATCCTGCCGTCCTTCTCCAGCACGAAGAAACTCGGGGGAGCCTCCTCGTCGGTGCGGTAGATGTGGGGATAGTACCTCGTGAAGTATCCCTTGGAATGCCCGTACGACCTCTCCAGGAACCTCTGGAACTCCTCCCATTCATCGACCCTTACGGTCCTGATCCTTTCGGCCATAGGCCCTCCCTTCGGTCAGAATCCGGGACAGGACCTCCCTGAGCTTCCTCAGGGCCCTCCCCCTGTGGCTCAGGGAGTTCTTCTCCTCCCTCGTCATCTGGGCGAAGGTCCTCCCCTCCTCGGGGACGAAGAAGAGGGGATCGTACCCGAAGCCCCCGTCGCCCGCCGGCTCCTCGGCTATGAGGCCCTGGCAGGTCCCCTCGACCGTGTACACCCTTCCGTCGGGAAAGGCTAAGGCGAGAACGCACCTGAAGCGGGCGGTGCGGCGCTCGGGGGGGAGGCCCTTCAAGAGCTCTAAGAGTTTCGTGTTGTTCGCATCGTCGTCGGCTTCCTCCCCGGCGAAGCGGGCGGAGTGGACCCCGGGCCTTCCCCCGAGCGCGTCCACCTCCAGGCCAGAGTCGTCCGCGAGCGCCGGAAGCCCGGTGAGCTTGGCCGCTACGAGGGCCTTCTTCCTCGCGTTCTCCGAGAACGTTGTACCGTCCTCGTGTACCTCCGGGACCTCCGGGAAATCCGAGAGCGTCATTAGCTCCACTTCCAAGCCGGAGAGGGCCTCCCTCATCTCCCTCAACTTGCCTTCGTTCCTCGTGGCCAGGACCAGCCTCATCCCCCGGCCCTCCTCAGGACCTCCTCGAGCCCTAAGACCGAAGGGTACTCCTTTAGCACCGAAACTACTTCCTCGGTGATCTCCTTGAGCCTCTTTGGATTGCGTGCTTCAAACCTGAGAACGAGCACCGGCTGGGTGTTGGAGGCCCTCACCAGGCCCCATCCGTCCCCGAACTGGACCCTCACCCCGTCCGTCTCCACCACGGGGAACCTCCCGCGGAAGTAGTCGGCGACCTTCCTCACCACCTCGAACTTCTCATCGTCGGGACATTCGACCCTTATCTCCGGGGTGGAGTGGTACTTGGGGACCTCAGACGCCACCTCCGACAGCTTCTTTTGAGCCCTCGAGAGTATCTCCAGAAGCCTGGCCGACGCATATAAGGCGTCGTCGTAGCCGAAGTATCCCTCGGAGAAGAACATGTGCCCTGACATCTCCCCCGCAAGGGGTGCACCCTCCTCCTTCATCTTGGCCTTTATGAGCGAATGTCCGGTCTTCCACATGAGGGGCCTTCCTCCGTGGGCCTCTATGTATTCCACGAGTGCCTGGGAGCACTTGACGTCGAACACTATCGTGCTTCCGGGAAGCCTCCCGAGCACGTCCTTAGCGTAGATGGCCAGCAGCCTATCCCCCCATATTATCTCGCCCACCTCGTCCAGCACCCCTATCCTGTCCCCGTCGCCGTCCCAGCCTATGCCCAGGTCCGCTCCGGTCCTCAGGACCTCCTTCCTCAGGTCCTCTAAGTATTCCGGGATCGTAGGGTCGGGGAGGTGGTTCGGGAAGCTGCCGTCCACCTCGCAATATAGAGGCACGACCTCGGCCCCGAGCTCCCTTAAGAGCCTCGGGCCCACCTCGCTTGTGGTCCCGTTCCCCGCGTCTACCACAACCTTAAGGGGCCTTCGGAGCTTTATCCTGGAGGTTATGGTGGATATGTAGGCGTCCACGACGTCCCTCTCCTCGAACCTTCCCTCGCCCTCCTCGAAGTCCTCCTCCTCCGCCCTCCTGCGGAGCTCCTGGATACCATCCCCGTACACGGCCTGTATTCCGGGATAGCATAACTTAATACCATTGTATTCTATTGGGTTATGGCTTCCAGTCACCATAACCCCCCCGTCGGTCCCGAGGTGGACTATGGAGAAGTAGAGCACCGGGGTGGGGACCTGACCCACGTCCACCACGTCGCAGTCGGCCTTGAGCAGTCCCTCCACCAGGGCCTTCCTTATGCGGGGGGAGCTGAGGCGCACGTCCCTCCCGAGGGCGAGCCTCCTTCCTCCCCTCCTTCGCACGTACGTCCCGAACGCACGGCCTATCTTCTCCACCACCTCGTCGGTGAGGTCCTCGTCGGCGATCCCTCTTATGTCGTACTCCCTGAATATCTGTGGGTTAAGCATGGACACCTCCTTTCTTCACTCCAAAATATACCATAAAACCCGCATCTTAGCAAGTGTGAAAAGATCCTTGACATATCGCCTTCGGATTTCTATCTTTCGGGTATAGAAAGGAATTAGCATGAGGCTCGTAATCTCGTTCAGGGCGGAAACTTTGACGCTCCCCGTGCACTACAACCTCCTGCTGCAGGGGTTCATCTACGGGCACGTATCGGAGGAGGTGGCCCGCTGGCTCCACGACGAGGGGATCGTGCTCGGGAGGAGGAAGTTCAAGGGCTTCACCTTCAGCAGGCTCTTCGGGAGGTACGAGGTAGGTGAGGGGGCCATAAGGTTCCATGGCCCCCTCAGGCTTTATGTGGGTTCCGTCTTCCCCAGGGTGTTGGAGTCCTTGGCCGAGAACCTCCTGAGGGAGCCCTCGTTCAGGCTCGGTGGCGGGGAGTGCGAGCTCGAGTCCGTTGAGGTGGAGCCGGCGCCCGAGGTTGAAAGGCCAGAGCCCGGCTGGGCGGAGGCAAGGGTGGGGACCCTATCGCCCATAACCGTGCACAGGACGCTCTACACAGCAGAAGGAAGGAAGAAGACCTACTTCCCGAGTCCCCGCGAAGGGGACTTCGTGGAGCTTGTCCTGGACAACCTCGAAAGGAAGGCGGTGGCCCTAAGGCTCGATGTGGACGAACTTAGGAGGGGGAGGGAGGAAGGAAGGTGCAACGTGGCCCCCATCAGGGTCTCCTCCCGGGACCTTAAGGTCTTCAAGCTCCCGTACCCCGGGGGAGGGACGGTGGTCAAGGCATGGACAGGGCTTTATAGGCTCAAGCTTCCCGAGCCCATATTTTGGCTAGCGTACGACGCCGGCCTCGGGGACAGGAACGCCCAGGGGTTCGGGATGGTCAAGGTTGTGACCTAAGGAGGGATGAGATGATTTTAAAGATCAGGATCGGAGAAGTGGAGGCAACGGTCGAGCTTCTGGAATGTGAAGTGGCTGGTAAACTTTGGGAGGTCGCGCCCTTCGAATCCTCGGCCAAGACCTGGGGGGACGAGGTGTACTTCTCCACGCCCGTCGAGGCAGGGCTCGAGGACGAGTTCGCAAGGGAGGTGGTGGAGGTGGGGGACGTGGGATACTGGCCGCCGGGCAAGGCCCTCTGCCTCTTCTTCGGGCCCACCCCGATAAGCAGAGCGGGAGAGATAAGGCCTGCAAGCACCGTAGTCCTGGTGGGGAGGATCTCCTCGGACCCAGGAGACCTGAGGAAGGTCAGGGATGGTGACCCCATAAGGGTGGAGCGGGGTTGAACGGAACAGGGAATCCCATGGATGAGACGCTGGTAGCCACCTTGGGAACGGAACCTCAGGTCGTGACCCTCGTATTGGACGAACTTTTGAGGAGAGGCCATATCGTCCGCAGGACGATAGTGGTCCACACCGACGACTCGATCGAACCTGTTAAGACAGCAGTCTTCAAACTTAAGGCAGAGGCGGGCCGATACTACTCGTATCTCTCCCCTCCGGTCAGATTCGGGTTCGAACCAATAGAGGGAGATCGGGGCCGTCCACAGGATATCCTGACCGAGGAAGATGCAGGAGCTGCGTTTAAGACCCTCTACAGGATCGTGCTGAGGGAGAAGCGGGCAGGATATAGGATACACCTTAGCATAGCTGGTGGAAGGAAGGCTATGGCGGTCTATGGGATGGCTGTGGCCCAGCTGCTCTTCGACGAGGAAGACAGGGTCTGGCATGTGGTCTCGGAAGAGGTGTTGCACAGCAGGGAGCGCCTCCATGCCGAGCCTGACGAGAGGGTGGTGTTGGTCCCCATACCGGTCTTAAAGTGGAGCACTATCTCTCCTGTGATGACCGAACTTGTTGTCTTCGAGGACCCCTGGCGGGCGATGAGCAAACAGCGGGAGATGCGAGAGCTTCGGGACCGTATAAGCTTGCTCCATTTCGTTGAGCACGAACTCTCGCCTATGGAGCGTGAGATCTTAAAGCTTCTGGTTGGGGAAGGGCTGAGCAACAAGGAGCTGGCCTGCAGGATCTGCCG
>DTYS01000128.1 GCA_012961755.1 Candidatus Latescibacterota bacterium | reverse complement strand
TTCTTCACGTGGAAGAAGAAGAAGTCGTAATCGTCCCAGTACCTTCTCAAGGTTTCGACTTCTTCAGCGACGGTATCGCCGGTGTCCAGGATATCCATCCCTACCATCTTGGCCACACCGAGGTAGTCCGGATAGGTGGCTATGGCCCCGGCCCTGAGCTTGTAGACCTCACCGAAAGGGGGAAGGTAGGAAGGATGTGCGAACCCTCTCATGAGCACGGTGTTGGCCCTCTCTGGGTCCCCGACTATGCTCCGGGCCTCGGGGGTCTTGAGGAGTTCCCTTGCCTGGCGCAGGAACTCGTTGGCTATTTGCGCCGACCGTTCCGCCTCGGGGGATTTGGGGCTCACGAAGGGAGGTGGGAGGCCGACCCTCCCCGGGTCCGCGTCCGTAAGCTGGTCCGAGAGCCCTTCGGCCTTGAACACGACGACGGCCCTATAGTCCTTCACCCTCCTCAGGGTGAAGGAAGCCCCTTCGATCCTGATCCCCTCCTTCAGGAACTCGCAGAGTTTATCGTTAAGTTCGTCGGGGAGGCGTCCCGCCCTCCTGTCTACTACGACCCCGTCCCTTTCCGTGGCGAAGTTCATCCGCACGGCCAGGTCCTCCGGGGCTGGGTTCAGCCCTATCCCGAAGGCCGCCACTGCCCCCCTCCCTACGGGATGCTTCACGGGATCGTATCCGAACAAGGCCAGGTGAGCCACCCCGCTTCCCGGAGCTATGCCCCTTGCGATAGGGTCCACGAGGCCACAGATGCCCTTCCCCGCTACCTCGTCCAAGTTGGGTGTGTCCGCCGTCTCAAGCTCGGTGAGGCCGGTGTCGGGGTGTGGGAGGCCTCCTACCCCATCTACGATGAGCAGCAGAATTTTGGTCTCGGACTCCCTCGCCAGGCCGAACTTAGGGATGAACTCGGAGCTTACCATAAGTTCTCCTTTCACTCTAAGCGGTAGTTAGGAGCCTCCTTAGTGATTATGATGTCGTGAGGGTGGCTCTCCCTCACGCCCGCAGGCGTTACCTCCACAAAGCGGGCGTTGCGGCGGAGCTCCTCTATGTTCCTCGCCCCACAGTATCCCATCCCGGCCTTAAGACCTCCTATGAGCTGGTACACGAAACCCGAAAGCGAGCCCTTGTAGGGCACCCTCCCTTCCACCCCCTCGGGCACGAGCTTGGAGGGTTCCACACCCTCCTGGAAGTACCTATCCCTGCTTCCCCTCTCCATGGCCTCCAAGGAGCCCATGCCCCTGTACACCTTGAAGGTCCTTCCGTGGTATATTACGGTCTCCCCAGGGCTCTCCTCGGTGCCGGCAAATAGGTAACCTATCATGACGGAGCTCGCCCCAGCAGCCAAGGCCTTTGTTATGTCGCCGGATTGGGTTATGCCTCCGTCCGCTATTATAGGGATGTCGTGCCTATCCGCCTCCCTTGAGCATTCGTATATCGCCGTCACCTGGGGCACTCCAACCCCAGTGACCACCCTAGTGGTGCATATGGCCGACGGACCTATCCCAACCTTAACCGCGTCCGCTCCGGCCCTTATAAGGTCCCTGGTCCCCTCGGCGGTGACCACGTTCCCAGCTATAAGGTCCACGTCCGGATGTTCGGACTTGAACCACTCCACGGCCCTCAGAACCCCCTCGGAGTGGCCGTGGGCTGAGTCTATGACGACCACGTCCACCCCTCGCTCCACCAGGGCCGCGGCCCTCTCCTTAAGGTCCGGCCCCACCCCCACGGCGGCTCCGACCCTCAGCCTCCCCATCTCGTCCTTGCAGGCGTTCGGGAACTGGGTCCTCTTCTCTATGTCCTTTACGGTTATCAGTCCTTTGAGGTTTCCCTTCTCGTCCACCACCGGGAGCTTCTCTATCCTGTGTCGGTGTAGGATATCCACGGCATCGTCCAAGGATATGCCTTCCTTAGCAGTTATGACCTTCCTCGTCATCACGGCGGAAACGGGTTGGTCCAAGTTCTTCTCGAAGCGGAGGTCCCTGTTGGTAAGGATGCCCACCAGCTTTCCGTCCTCCACTATGGGCACCCCCGAGATACGATAGCGCTGCATCACGTTCAATGCCTGGCGTACCTTGGCCGTGGGGGGTAGGGTGATGGGGTCGGTTATCATTCCGCTTTCTGAGCGTTTGACCCTCTCCACCTCGCCTGCCTGTTCCTCCACGGACATGTTCCTGTGGATTATCCCTATACCCCCCTCCCTAGCTATGGCTATGGCCATCCGGGACTCCGTCACGGTGTCCATAGCGGCGCTGATCAAGGGGATGTTGAGGTGGATGTTGCGGGTGAGGCGTGTGGAGACGTCAACATCCTTAGGAAGGACCGAGGAACGGGCGGGCATCAGATATACGTCGTCGAAAGTCAGACCCCTCTTTACTATCTTCATAGGTTCACCCCTCGGTAATAAAAATATTGGCGGTGGAGGGATTCGAACCCCCGACACGCGGATTATGATTCCGCT
>DTYS01000127.1 GCA_012961755.1 Candidatus Latescibacterota bacterium | reverse complement strand
GCAGCTTTTGGCCGATATCCAGGACGGGACCTTCGCCCGTGAGTGGATATTGGAGAACCAGGCGGGAAGGCCCGTATACTGGGCGCTCAAGAGGAAGCTCGAGGAACATCCCATAGAGAAGGTAGGGAAGGAGCTGAGGGCGATGATGAGCTGGTTGAAGAAGTGAACCCGGAAGGGGGAAGTCAGATGCAGGACGATAGGGTGATAATATTCGACACCACCCTCAGGGACGGGGAGCAATCCCCGGGGGCATCCCTGAGCGTAGAGGAGAAGGTCACCATAGCCCACCAGCTCGCCCGGCTGGAGGTGGATGTGATAGAAGCTGGCTTCCCGATATCCTCAGAGGCCCAGTTCGAAGCCACGAGGAGGATAGCCAAGGAGGTGGAAGGGCCCGTGATAGCCGGGCTCGCAAGGGCAGTGAAGGAGGACATAGACAGGGCCTGGCAGGCCCTTAGGGAGGCCAAGAGGCCGAGGATACATACCTTCATAGCTACCTCCGACATCCACATAAGGAGCAAGTTCTCCTCCGAGAAGTACGGGAGGACGATGGAGGAGAAGAAGGAAAGGATATTGGAGATGGCGGTGGAGGCCGTGCGATATGCGAAGGGCTACATTCCTGATGTCGAGTTCTCCCCGGAGGATGCCGGAAGGACCGACCCGGACTACCTCTGCAGGGTGGTGGAGGCCGTGATAGATGCAGGGGCCACGACGGTCAACATCCCCGACACCACAGGATACACCATGCCCGAGGAGTTCGGAGGGCTCATAAGGACGCTGTTCAGGAAGGTGCCCAACGTCCATAAGGCTATAATCAGCGTCCACTGTCACAACGACCTCGGCCTTGCCGTGGCGAATTCCCTCGCCGCCGTCAAGGAAGGAGCCCGCCAAGTGGAGTGCACCATAAACGGTCTCGGTGAGAGGGCCGGCAACGCCGCCTTGGAGGAGATAGTCATGGCCCTCAAAGTTAGGAAGGACATCCTGGGGGTCGACACGGGGATAAACACGAGGGAGATATACCGCACGAGCCGTCTCGTGGCTCACCTCACGGGCATAGATGTCCAGCCCAACAAGGCCATAGTGGGCGCCAACGCCTTCGCACACGAGTCGGGGATACACCAGGACGGTGTGCTCAAGGAGAGGGCGACCTACGAGATAATGCGTCCGGAGGACATAGGGCTCGAGAAGAGCAGGATAGTCTTAGGAAGGCACTCAGGAAGGCACGGGTTCAAGGCCAGGCTTGGGGAGTTAGGGTACAGGCTCTCCGAGGAGGAATTTGAGAGGGCCTACGAGAAATTCAAGGAGCTTGCGGACAAGAAGAAGGAAGTGTACGACGAGGATATAGCTGCCATAGTTGAGGGGGAGATGTTCAGGGTGCCGCAGACGTTCACCCTGGATTACTTCCACATCTCGAGCGGCACGGGGACCATACCCACGGCCACGGTTAAGGTAAAAAGGGGAAAGGAAGTAGTCCAGGAGGCCGCGTGGGGAGACGGCCCTGTCGATGCCGCGTACAAGGCGATAAAGAGGGCTACGGGCATGGAGGACGTAAGGTTGAGCGACTACACGATCAGGTCGGTGACGGGCGGTACAGAGGCCTTGGGCGAGGTCACGGTGAGGCTCGAGGCCGAAGGCCGAAAGGTGGTGGGCAGAGGAACATCCACCGATATAATAGAGGCGAGCGTACTGGCCTTCTTGGACGGGCTCAACAAGTTCGTGGCCCTTCCGAGGGAGGCGTAGGTGGAGAGGATATCCTACAGAGGGTGGGAGAACTGCTATCGGCTCTCCGACGGGAGGACGGAGCTCGTGCTCACGGGGGATGTAGGTCCGAGGGTGATAAGGTTCGGGCTTGTAGGAGGGGAGAACGTCTTTGCGGAAAGGGAGGAGGACCTCGGAAGGCTCGGAGGGGGGGAGTGGAGGATATACGGGGGACATAGGCTCTGGCATTCCCCCGAGGCCAAGCCACGTACGTACATACCGGACAACTTCCCCGTAGAGGTGAGGGAGGAGGAAGGAGCCCTCGTCGCCCTCCAGCCGACGGAAGCGGGGACCGGCATAGGGAAGGAGCTGAGGATAAGTATGGAGGGAGGAGGGGTCACGGTCGTCCACAGGCTCCACAACCGGGGGCTTTGGCCGGTGAGGCTCGCACCCTGGGCCCTGAGCGTCATGGCCCCGGGGGGGATGGGGATAGTCCCACTTCCTGAGAAGCCCTCCGACCCGGACCACCTGCTCCCGAACAGGATCGTCGTGCTCTGGCCCTACAGCTTTATGGACGACCATAGGGTTCGCTGGGGGAGGAGGTACATAATGCTCCGTCAGGAGCCGGGGAACCCCCACCCCTTCAAGTTCGGCGTGAACGCCTCGGACGGATGGGCGGCCTACCTCAGGGATGAACTGCTCTTCGTAAAGAAGTTCCGCTACATCCGCGGACGCACCTACCCCGATTTCGGCTGTTCGGTGGAGATGTACACTGACGACTGGATGTTGGAACTTGAGACCTTAGGGCCTACGAGCGAACTTGAACCTGGGGAGGTGGTAGAACACACGGAAAGATGGTTCCTCGTGGAGGGCGTCGGCGTTGATAGCGAGGAGGAGATAGAGGAATAATGTGAGGCCGCTCGTGGAAGGTCTAAAATGACGAAAGGAGAAGATGATGACACAGGCCAAAAAGGGCGATACGGTCCGGGTCCACTATACTGGCATGCTGGAGGACGGGACCGTGTTCGATACATCCTTAGGAAGGGAGCCCTTGGAGTTCACGATAGGAGAAAATGAGATAATACCGGGATTTGAGGACGAGGTGATAGGTATGCAGCCTGGGGAGACCAAAACCTTCAAGGTCGCTTCCGATAGGGCGTTCGGTCCGCACAGGGAGGAATTGGTGATAACTATGGACCGTGACCAGTTCCCCCCTCATCTTCATCCCGAGGTCGGCAAGGAATATAGGATGCGCCAGCCCGATGGAAGCTCAGTGCCGGTCAGGGTGGTGGACGTGTCCGAGGAGACCGTGACGCTGGACGCGAACCATCCCTTGGCCGGAAAGGACCTGATATTTGAGGTCCAGCTTGTGGAGGTGCTATAGACGGAGGGAGGGCCATGGAGGACTATAAGATGTTCATAGGAGGTAAGTGGGTGGATGCCGCCTCCGGCGAGCGGTTCACCTCCATCAACCCCGCCACGGGCGGACCCGTAGGCACGGCCCCGAGGGGAGGTGCCGAGGACGTCGAAAGGGCCGTCCGTGAGGCCAAGAGGGCGTTCGGGGCCTGGAAGGATATCGATGCCGACGAAAGGGGGAGGTTCCTCCTCAGGGTAGCCTCCCTCATCAGGGAGCGCTCCGAGCACCTCGCCCGCCTCTTGGCCACGGAAAGCGGCCATTACATCAAGAAGGCGAGGGCCCTCGTGGAGGGGACGGCCAGGGTGTTCGAATTCCATGCCGGCCTTGCGGACAAGGTGAGGGGGGACGTTATACCTGTGCCCGGGGAGCGAATATCCTTCACCCGCCTGGAACCTCTGGGCGTGACCGCCCACATAGTCCCCTGGAACTATCCCCTCTTCGTCATGGCCAGGAGCTGCGCCCCGGCCCTGGCGTTGGGAAACACCGTCGTAGTGAAGCCCTCCGAGGAAACCCCTCTGATCACCTTAGAGCTCGCGAAGGTGATCCGGGAGGCCGGGGTCCCGGACGGCGTCTTCAACGTGGTCACAGGGTACGGCCCCGAGGCGGGGGCTCCCTTGGCATCCCACCCAGATGTGGAGGGCATCACTTTCACCGGCTCGGTGGAGACCGGAAAGGAGGTCATGCGGATGGCCTCGGGCCACGTGGCCAAGGTCTGCTTAGAGCTCGGGGGCAAGACTCCCCTCATAGTCTTTCCGGATGCGGAGGTGGAACAGGCCGTGGAGGCGGCCCTACAGGGGATACTCTCGAGGGCGGGGCAGGTATGTATCGCCACATCCAGGCTCCTCGTCCACCGTGAGCTCCACGGAAGGTTCGTGAAGGAGTTGGCCGGGAGGATGGAGGAGGTCAGACTCGGTGATCCCCTGGACGAGGACACCCAGATGGGACCGATAATCTCCAAGAGACAGTTGGACAAGATAGCCCAATATGTGGACTCGGGCGTCCAGGAGGGCGCTAAGCTCGTCACAGGTGGCAGGCAGCCTGAGGACCCAGCCCTGAGGAGGGGCTTCTACTACCTCCCCACCCTCCTGGACGAGGTGGGTCCTTATATGAAGGTGGCGCAGGACGAGATATTCGGACCGGTGCTGTGCGTCATCCCATGGGAGGAAGAGGAGAGGATGCTCGAGACGGCCAACGGGGTCAGGTACGGCCTTGCGGCCTCCGTGTGGACCAGGGACATCAAGAAGGCCCTGAGGACAGCCAGGAAGCTCGAGGCCGGGGTGGTCTTCGTCAACGACTGGGTGGCCGAGTACGTCCAGGCGCCCCACGGTGGATACAAGGAGAGTGGGGTCCTCAGGGAGAACGGCTTGGAATGTATCGTGAACTACACGAGGGTCAAGAACACTGTGGTCCAGCTCAAGGAGAGGCCGGAGGAGACCTGGTGGGACGCCCCATTGTGACGAGGGAGGCCTATGAGCAAGGATCAGAGGGAGAAGGAGATACACAGGAGAAGGCATCGCAGGATGAAGAGGCTCAAGGAGCGCATCAAGCTCGCCAAGGAGGCGGCCAGGAAGAGGGGGGAGGCCGAAGGAGGATGACCACAGTACAGGAGTTCGTCGGAAATCTGGGTCCTCCCCTCCCCCTGTACTTCCTCGTAGGGGAACCGTTCCAAAGGGAGGAGGCCCTGAGGTACCTGCTGGACTTCCTCCTGCCCGAGGGCAGGGATCTGAACCTGGACCTCTTCTGGGGGGACGAGCTCGATGTATCGGCCTTCGCATCCTCCCTCCGTTCCCCCCCCATGGGCCGTGGAAGGAGGGTGCTCCTGGTCCGCTCCTGCGAGTGGGTGGGAAGGGAAACATGGAGGAGGCTCTCCTCCGTCCTCGGGGATGTTCCGAGCTGCGTGAGCGTAGTCCTCTCCGGGGAGAAGTTGGACCGGAGGCTCGTCCCGGAGGGAGTCCTCAGGAAGGCCCTCTGGGCTGAGTTCGGGCCTTTGAGGGGCAGGAGGCTCGTAAGGTGGCTCGTCGAAAGGGCCAGGGAAGTCGGGAGGGAGCTTTCCCAGGAGGCGGCGGAGCTTATGATAGCGTACCTTGGAGAGGACCTCATGGCGTTGGCCGGGGAGCTCGAAAAGCTTTCGTCCTATCTGGGAAGCAGGAGGAGGATAGAGACCGAGGATGTACAGGAGGTCACAGGAGCCTGGACCGTCCGCACTTTCCAGCTTATGGATGCCTTAGGAGGAAAGGACTTGGCGGGGGCGACCTCCTCGCTCCGTTCCGT
>DTYS01000126.1 GCA_012961755.1 Candidatus Latescibacterota bacterium | reverse complement strand
GGGCTTCTCTGGGGACGACGTTGTAGTCGGAACCATCCAGGGCGGGACCCTCACCATAACCGACCTTCTCACCATCAGCATCAACGAAATCTCCTACAGCACCGAGCCCACCGAGCTTAGCATAACCCAGGCCACGTGGGGCTCCTCCGACGCCCCTCCCGATACATCCGCCAGGACAGTGGAAGTCAACTGGTACTTCTCCTTCGGTGCCTCCATAACACTGATGGACTTCGGAGGAGGCGGGATAGAAAAATTCTTGGTGTTCGAGGACCAGGCAGGGAACCTGAGCCTCATAATAGAGGATGCTGGCCTCGAAATCCAGGATGTTCTGAGCGTCTCCTTGGACTTCCAGTACATAACCACATCGGATGGTTGGAGGCTTGCGTTTGCGGGAAGCGGGAACTTCAAGGCCGTGGAGGTGGGGGCCGCAGGAAAGATAGCATACATAGAGGGAAATGCCAGCTTCGGCCTGTTCGTGCTCGTGGGAGGGCAGGTCAAGGTGCCGGTGGGACCCGGGGTGTTCATGACAGGGTTCGGGGGAGGCTTCTTCTACAATCCGGACCCGGCGGACATCAGTGTGGTCCGGAAGCTCTGTGAGTTCTCGGAGGACGTAAGGGACACTGGGGAGTTCGCCGTATTCCTCTACGGAACGGCTGCCTTCGTTGACAATTATCTCGTAGAAGGCGCTGCCCTTGTAACCTTATCCCAAAATTACTTCCGCTTGGATGCGAGGGTCGTCCTCCTCTCCATGAGGGGGCGCTTCGAGGGGGACCTGTACTTGGAGATAGGTTTCACGAGCGCATATGTCACGGGAGGGATAGACGTCGAGCTCGACATCTACGACCTGCTCGTGGCCGAAGCCGAGATAGAAGCCTTCTTCTACGGCATGGACGCCTGGGCTGTGACCGGACACTTAGATGTCACCGTCCTTTCCTTTATAAATGCCGAAGGCGACCTCTTCGTAGGCCCACCGGGGTTTATGGTGAGCATGGAGGTCGAGGTTGGGTTCGATATACTCATAGTGGAGGTGAACGCAGGTTTCGAGGGTATGGTATGGTACATGGAAAGTTACATCGGAGACCTCACTTCCTGGGGAGGTTACTTCAAGGCCTGGGTCGAGGTCGAGGTCCTTGCGGGAGTGGCGGGAGCTGAGGGATGGCTCGAGTGTGCGCTCGTGTACGCGAGCGACTTCAAGATATACGGCCTCGCCGGGCTCGAGGTGCACGTGCTGTTCTTCAGCTGGGATGGGAGCGTATGGGCTAAGATATCCGCAGGTGGGGACATCGACGCTGGGTTCGGAAGGGATCCGGAGATGGACAGGCTTATAGAAGAGGCAAAGGGGATAGCGGATGAGATGGAGGAAGCAAGGCAGGCTGTAGAGGAAGCCGTAAACTCAGCCAAAATGGCAGTCCTTGCCCTCACACCCGAACAGAGGGCATTAGCCGGTGCATACTGGATAACCGAGGCCGATGGACCCGAAAAGTACGCCCCCCTGCGTGACGAAGGTTACCCCTACTCCGACTATTCTGTCCTACAGCACGTGATCTTGAACGCCTTGGACGACCTACCGGGCAGGCGGAGGCGGGAACGGGATGTGCGTAAGAATTTCGGGTTCATGCAGAAGATGACCTACAGGCTTCGAAGCACGTTGGGTGATGTAAGCGAGAGGCTTGAGGAGATAGATATAGAGGTTCCGGACATAGGTACGGGAGGGGAGTACAAGATAGGGGGAAGCCCGGTGACATCCGCTAGCATAGTCCCGGCCGATACCCTCACCGAGGAGGAGGCCAGGTCCTTGGGCTTCTATGTGGACGAAGGTGCTGTGCAGGAACAGAAGAGCACGGCTTCCCAGGCCGAGGAGGAGTACGGGAACCTCGACGAGATGATAAGGGAGCAGGTAGATAGGATATGGGACCAGCTCAAAGGGGTAAGCGGAGAGTTGGAGTACTGTACGGGCCGTATAGGTTGGGAGTACAAGTTCGCGCTGGAAGGGATGTACGACTACTACACCTCCTACCTCAACTTCCTCGGGGACCTCCACCGGCATTACCAAGATAACCTCTCCTACCTGAGGGACAACGAGGATGCCATACGGAACGCTACGAGGCTTCCGGAACTTCGAGCGTACACCCGGCTCGATGATGTCAGGCAGTTGGCCCTGCGGAGGAAGTACCATGCCCTTAACATGTTATATCATGAAAGGACCGACAGCTTCCGAATACGTTACCGGGAAGTGGAGGAGACAATAAGCGAGCTAAGCACCTGGGACTCCATCCTGGCGGCATGCGAGGAAGCGGGATACGAACTCTGGTATCAGATACCTCACGATGGAAACTGGAAGCTCATAGAAGATGCGATAGCCCTTAGGGACAGCCTGTCAGTAGAGTTCAACGAGAAGCTCATGGAGATAAACGCGGCCATGGAGGACCTCGAGACGCGGATAGATGGGCTATACCAGGCCAAGGCCGACCTCGTGGAGGCCCTCTATGACCTCTACGACCGCCTGAGGTACAGGAACCAGAGGGTAATAGAGGCGGCCAACCTCCGCCTCTCCACTATAAGAGCGCTCCGGCCCTCGGCCGTGGATGCGGGCGTGCTCGGTGGGACCCCTATTCTTATGGCCACCATAAGAGTAAGAGGGGTCGCCCTGCGGAACATCCAGCACACTATGGAAGAGGCCGAGGAGATGCTCCATGTCCCAAGGGTAACCATGATAAACGTGGATACCTACAATGGCCCCTCCTGGGCAGGCTTCGAGGCGTCCTTCGACGCCACCCACCCGGACTCCATAACTGAGTTCAGCTACCAGCTCCGTCCTTGGGGCTCGCAACCCGATCCAGCCAAGTGGATGTCCCTGGGGGTCAGGAGGTCGCTCAAGATGCTGATCGTACCCCAATCCTTCCCTGTAAGCATAAGAAAAACTTTGTACATCCGTGCGAGAGGACCTGCGGGATACACCAACGTCCGCCCCGCTGACCTCACCCTCGATGTCCCTGGATGGGAGACTGAGGCAGGTCGTGTGGGAAGTTTCGAGATGTCAGGGGACACCACCCCTCCTTCCACGCCCGTAGTTTCGACCGCTCCCTACATATCAAACCGCGCCCATATGGTGGCGAGCTGGGACGCGCAGGACGGCGAATCCGGCGTGGTGGAGTACTGGTACAGGGTCTACAGGTATGCAGGGTTCACGGCCCATTTCTTCCAGCATTACGGGGAGGCCTTCTCGAGGATGGGCTCCGTGTGGCAGGCGAGAACCTTGGGAAGCCCGACCCAGGTGGGGGGCACCATAAGGATAACACGCGGCCCAGTTCCTTTCGTGTCCCAAGAGTGGGAGCCCATAACCGAATGGCTCCCCGCATGGGGAAGGAAGGACTCGGTCGTGATAAGGCACCTCGAGCTCGAGCACGACAAGCTCTACAGGATAGGGGTCAAGGCCGTGAACGCCGAGGGGCTCGAAAGCGATGTTGGATACTCCGACCCGGTCCTCGTCGACCACACCCCTCCTGGGGCCCCCGAGCTCGAGGAACCCGGGGACTTCGCAGCTGCGGCGCCCACGCGCACTGTCCGAGTACCCGGGGTGAGGATAAGGTGGAGTCCCTCCTCCGACCCGGAGTCAGGCATCATGGAGTACCAGGTCGCGGTAACCAGGGAGCAGGTCTCCTCCTGGTCCCCTGACCTATTCAGGTCCACGGGCACGACCTTGGAATGTACGTACATGGGCGACCCCTTGATCTTCGTGGACACCTGCTATGCGAGCGTGGTCGCGATAAACAGGGCAGGGACAATGAGCGAGATCACGACCGTCCCTGTAGTGGTGCACGACCCCACGCCTCCTTCTCCCCCTTCGGTCAGTGTGGGAGACTATGTACCCCGCGGCGACCAGCTTTACGTGGAATTCGACGCACGGGCGCATGACCCAGAGTCCGGGGTGGCGGGCTACCAGTTCGCTATAGGCACGACTCCGGAAGGGACCGACGTGAGGCCGTGGCCCGAGGAGCTGGACCCTTTAAGGCTCCCTGCGCCTCGGGCGTTCGGAACGGCCGGCCCCGTTACCTTGCCCGTGAGGCTTCTCTCCGGCCTTTCCCTCGAGCACGGCGGGACTTACTACCTGAGCGTGAGGGCCGTAAACCGGGACGGGGATGTGAGCGCCACCGCGGTTGCAGGTCCCTTCGTTGTCGACACATCTCCCCCTCCCCTCCCTTCGCTCTCGGCAAGTTACAGCTCAGCAGACGAGCTCGTGCTAGACTTCAGGGGGCTCGATGACCCAGAGTCTGGGATCGCTGAGGTGAGGCTCGACCTTGGGAGCTCCCCCGGAGCGGAGGACGTGCTCTCGGACCACGTCGTATCCACGAGCCCAACGAGGAACATGGTGTGGGAGCATCCGATATCCCTCACCAGGGGAAGGAACTACTACTTCACGGTGACCTACATAAACGGTGCTGGGCTCAGGACCACGTATGCGGGCTCGCTGAGGGCTCCGGACGAGACACCTCCACAGGTGGTCCTCGGTCCACTTCCCAGGTACGTTAAACCGGGGGACTTCCGTGTGCGCGTCAGGGCCGTCGACCCGGAGACCGGAGTTGTCGGGCTCCGGATGTTCCCGGGGACCTCCTCGGAGCTTCCGGAAGGCCCAGATTGGAGATCTTTGGACCCTATGAGGATAGGATGGATAAAGATCCCTGAACGGATGCTCTCCCACGGCGAAACTTACCACCTCTTCGTAAGGGCCGTAAACGGCGAGGGGATCGGGACCGTAAGCAGCGTGGGACCGGTCACTGTGATATCGAGGAGGCCTGAAGCCCCCGGGAAGGTGACCTTGAGCCAGGTAGGGCGCAACAGGCTCAAGATGAAATGGGAGTGCTTAGAGCCGAGCTCGGTCGTGAGGAGGTACGAGTACGCGCTCGGGACCTCTAAGGGGGGAAGGGAAGTGAAGGACTGGACCTCCCTGGACCCAAGGCCGTGCCACAGGACCTTCACGGTAAGCCTCGTACCAGGAAGGACCTACTACGCCTCCGTGAGGGCGATCGACTACTTAGGCCAAGTCGGACCTGCCGGAAAGTCCGAAGGTGTCTTGGCCGGATATATGGACGACACCCCTCCCACCATAGCCTGGCTCAGGGTTGCGATGGTCAGGGGCAAGCCGAGGGTCAGGGCATCCTGGCACGCTTCGGACCCGGAATCTGGGACAGAGAAGGCGGAGGTCCAGCTAAGGGCATACGACGGCGATAGGTGGAGCGTGGCATCCCCGAGGCGGGAGGTTCCAAGGGGAAGGTCCTGGTTCACGTGGAAGGTGGACCGGGCGTGGACCCGGGTGAAGGTTGACCTATGGGTAACCAACGGTGACGGAGATGTGGCACACAGGACGACAGCCATCAGGCTACCTATGCCTCCGCCCTGATATGTCACGGGGGTACATATGCGCTACATATTGCTCACAACATCGGCTGTCCTACTTCCCCTGGTCGTCCGGACTGGAGAGCCTCCCCCCTTCCTGTCCCTTGCCAAGGGTGACACGGTCTATATATGGCTCTCCCGGACCCCGAGGATCGGATGGGGGTTCGAGGTGTACAGGAGGGCTCCGGGAGAGGGGGAGTTCCGAAAGTTAACCCCGGAGCCGATCCGTGCTCCGGAAGAGGTCCAGTCCGTCCTCGGAGACTTATATAGGTGGGTCGCCGAAGCCCTGGATGCGGACAACGCCTTCCAGGTCCTGCGCAGGCTCAGGAGCGATTCCTTCAGGGGCTCCATACTCTCGCTTTTAGACATAAGGGTAGCAAAGGTCTTAGGGAGGCTGTATGTGGATACGACGGCCGTGGGGCCCGGCCCCCTTATGTACAGGATAGTTCTGGTGGACCGGTCGGGCAGGCCGAGGGAGACCTTAGAGGGCGAAGTCTCCAAGGTGGAACGTCTGCCCATCGCCCCTTCGGGGCTCAGGGCCGAGCCCGGGGATAATAAGGTCACGTTGAGGTGGGCGTACCCTATCTGGAATGGAGACCCGCAGGACTTGGCCATACGGTTCTTCGTCTACCGTCAAGGCCCGGGCGAGGGAAAGTTCAGGAGGGCGGATGCCGAAGTCCTTCTGAGGGAGCAGAAGGAGAAGTTCTCCTTCACCGACGCCTGGGTGCGCAACGGGAGGAGCTATACCTATTACGTCGTGGCGGTGGACCCGTTGGGCAGGAAAGGCCCGAGGTCCGAGCTCGTAACCGTCAGACCCGAGGACAAAGTGCCTCCCGCAATACCCAAGGGATTAAAGGCCGGGTTCAGGGATGGGAAGGTGGCCCTCACCTGGGAGGGGAACTTGGAGCTTGATTTGGCGGGATACAGGGTCTACCGCTCCCTCAACCTGACGGGCGGATTCGGGCAGGTCTCCCCCTTGCTCCCCCCGGACATGCCGTTCTACGAGGACGTGGACCTGGTTCCGGGGAGGATATACTACTACAGGGTCACGGCTGTGGATTCCTCCGGTAACGAAAGCGGGCGCTCCAACGCGGCTTCTGTCCTCGTCGAGGACCGGGAGCCACCCGCGCCCCCAAAGGACATAAAGGTGGAGGTGGGGCCGGAGGGCCGCAGGATAACCTGGAGCCCCTCCCCGGATGTTATGGGATACCACGTATACTGGGGGGACATAAAAGGACAGCTCCCCAGGCTCACCTTGGAGATGCTTCCGGCATCTGTCAACAGTTACAGGGACGAGGGAGAGGGCGTTACGCCCGGGAGGAGTTACTGGGTTGCGGTGACGGCCGTGGACTCGTCCAGAAACGAGAGCCTCAGGGAACCGATCTTGGTCGAGGTCCCGGATTGGGAGCCTCCCGAGCCCCCGAGCTACCTGAACGCGAGGACCCTACCGGACGGGAGGATCGAACTCGTGTGGGGTGGAAGTACATCTTTAGACCTCAAGTCCTACAGGCTTTACAGGGCCGGGGAGGGGAGGGCGGATTCGCTCTTGGGGGAGTTCGATCCCAAGGTCCACACCTATACGGACGGGGATATCCTCAAGGGAAGGGCGTATAGGTACTCCGTCGCCGCACTCGACGAGGCCGGAAACGAAAGCCTCAAGAAAGAAGTGGAGATCGAGGCGAGGGACCATACCCCTCCCGCTGCCCCCCGCAACTTAAGCGCACGCATCACCGCCGAGGGGGTCCTTATAACCTGGGGAAGGGTCGTGGACCCCGACCTTGCGGGATACCATGTGTACCGCTCCGACATCCCGACCGGCACTTTCACCAGGTTAAACGAGGAGCCTCTGAAGGAAGGAAACTTCCTGGATCCAAACGGGACTTCCAAGCACTGGTACAAAGTCCGGGCCGTGGACACCTCGGGCAACGAAAGCCCTTGGAAGAAGGCGGTAAGCCCGAGGTAGGGAATATTAAATGTGACAGGAGGATATCTTGGCTTTTGCAATCTTCGTAATCGCTATGCTGGCCATCCGGCCCGCGCCTGCCCTTTCGGGAGCTTTAGAGGAGGGTGCAGCAGCGCTTCGGGAGGGGGACTACAACCGGGCCATAGTGCTCTTAGACCGGGCAGTTGAAGAGAACCCTGAGCTCAAAGAGGCGTATATCTTGGCTGCAAAGGCCCACTCCGAGGTCGGAGACTGGGCCGGGGCTGCGGAGATACTGGAGAAGGCTTCGGACAACTTCCACGACCCTATCATCTACGCTCAGCTCGGTGCGATTTACGTACAGGCCATGGATTACGAAAGGGCCATCCTTCCCTTAAAGAGGGCCCTCGAAGCCGATCCACTCAATCCTGACTACGGGGAAGTACTGGGAACAGCGTACTTCAACGCCGGGGTGGTAGCGTACAGGAAGGGGGAGGTCGGGCTGGCGAAGGCCCGCTTCCGAGAGGCCGTCCGTCTCCTCCCCGGGGACGTCCGCCCCAGCCACAATTTGGCAGCGCTGTTGCTCGGGGAAGGGAAGGCGGATTCAGCTTTGATATTCGTGGAACGTGCCCTCAAGCTCTCCCCTGACGACCCGAACCTCCTACGGCTTCAGGCGGCCGCATATAGACAGAAGGAAGATTTCGGGAAACTCTTGGACATCTACGAAGAGCTCTACCGCCTCCAGCCCGACAGCGTCCAGGTGGGGCTCGACCTGGCCATGCTTTACCGGTACCACCGAAGGATAGGGGAGGCCCTCGCCCTCTACGATACCCTTATGGCCAGGTTCCCGACGGAAAGGAGGGTATACGAGGCCGCGGCCGGATATCACAGGGACCACTTCCAGCACGACGAGGTCCGGAAGGTGTACAGGAGGTTCCTCAAGGCTGTCCCTGGGGACAGGTCAGCCCTGAAGAAGGTAGCAGAATCGTACGAGGCTGAGGGGAAGTGGAATAAGGCCCAGGAGGTATATAAGGACATGTTGAGGTTCCATCCCGGAGATCCTGAGCTTCTGGTCCTCTTGGCCGAGGCCTGTCGCAGGGGCGGAAATTGGGAGGGTATGGCGGAGGCGTTGAAGGAATTCCTCAGGGGCAGCCCGGAACAGAAGGAAGCATGGCTGGGGCTCGGGGAGGCGTACGAGCGTCTGGGGATGTTCGACGAAGCACTTTCGGCATACGAGGGGGCGGCCCTCAGGGATACCCTCTGGGGAGAACCCTGGGTCAGGGTCGCCAGGATATACGAAAAGAGAGGGGATCGGAAGGGAGCATTTAAGATGTATCGCCGGGCGATAAAGGCAGGCACGGCCGATCCACTCCCCTACCATCGTCTGGCCCAATATGCCTTAGAGCAGGGGGATACCACGGCATTTTCGAGATATGAACGCAGGGCGGTGGTCAAGGCTATAAGGGCCGTGGCCCAGACCGAGGGGGCCGTCCGGGCCGGACTGAAGAAGATAAACCTGAACCGGGCCGAGATAAGGAGGCTTTCGGATATGAGCCGACTTCTGGAGAGATACCGAAGCGTGCTCAGGGAGGCCTTGGACGCCCTCTCCGGAGACCCCGGATTCGGAGGGCTTTTGGACGAATTGCTGAGGAAGTACCCCGGAGCCAAGGCCCTCTGGGAGTACAAGGGGAAGTACGAGGCCTCAGAGGGAAACTTGGAAGGAGCCTTGGAGGCCTTCGAACGCCTCGTCCGCCTGGACCCCCGCTACAGACCGGGCCACAGGGGTATGGCGGAGGTACTGGAGGGCATGGGCAGGAGGAAGGAGGCGATCAAATCTTACGAACGCCTCCTTCGATTGGACCCGAACGACGAAGGTCCGTACCGTGCGTTGATCCGGCTTTGCAAGGAGGAGGGTACGCTTTCAGAGCTTATATCCAGATGGAAGAGAGAGTGTGAGTTCCATCCCGAACGGGCCCTGCTGCACAAGTACCTCTCCATAGCTCTCCGTGAGGAGGGAAGATGACGAAAGGGCTACCTTTGGTCCTCTTCGTACTCTGGAGCGGTTACGCCGAGGCTTTACCGAAGTGGGTCGGAATAACAGGCTCTGCTGGGACCTACGGCGAGGTCTACGGGGTGCATGGAAGAGAAGCCAGAAGGGACCCCGTAACCGGCAGGTTCTACTTCAGGCCTGTGGTCACGGTTTTGGGAATGGCATTCCCATTTGAAGTGGTGGTATCAACCGAAGAGACCAGGTTCCGTCAGCCCTTCAACAGGTTCGGGATAAGCCCGAAGTGGAAGTGGATAACTGTGCATGCTGGCGACTTCACCCCGAGCCTATCCCCGTACACCGCAGGCGGGGTGAGGATCAAGGGCGGAGGGGTAGAGCTCAGGCCGGGGATGTTCCGGTTTTCCTTAGTAGGGGGCCGAAGCCAGAGGGCGATCCCGGGCAGAGCTTACCGAAGGGACTTATGGGCCGTGCAGCTCGGAGTTGGAAGGCGTGGGGGGACCTCCTGGGATCTGGGACTTATGTGGGCCTCGGACGATACGAGCTCGGTCGACACCGCTTCCGTGGCTCCACAGCAGAACCTCGTCGTGGCCTCGAGGTTATATCTCAAGCTCTTCCGTGGAAGGCTCCTCCTCGGCGCGGAGGGAGCGGGGAGCCTGCACACCAGGGACATGAGGAGCTCCTCGGTGGACTCCCTCGTGAGGGAGGACCTGCCGGAGCGCTTCCTCGGGGTCTATGACGTCCTTTCCCGCCGCTTCACGCCCCGCCTGAGCACCAGAGCGGACTATGCCTATAGGTTCAAGTTCGGGCTTCGTCTGAGGCCTGGGGAGCTAAGGGCGGAATACATCAGGATAGGGCCTGGGTTCGTCTCCCTTGGGGTGCCCTATATGAGCAACGATAGGGAACGGGTGGGCCTCGGCCTTACCCTGAGGCCCGTGCGAAGGTTCATGCTCAGGGTCAGGTATTCGGGGTATAGGGACAACCTCAAGGGGGAGAAGAGACGGATCACCTCCCGCAGGTCCCTGTCCTCCTCCCTACGGCTCATGCTGACTTCCTCCTTAGGTGTATGCTTCTCCTACGGTTGGAGCGGGCTGGTGCAGGAGGATTCGGTGCGTTCGGAGTCCCATAGCTTCAGGTACGGGGTGGATGGGTGGTACAGGTTCCGGGCGTCAGGGTTACCCCAGACCCTCCGGGCATCCTACAGCCTTCAGAGGTCCGAGCGTCGGGGCGGGGAGTACAGGGTTGCTAACGCCTCCCTAAGGTGGGAAGTGCGGCCGAGCCGGAAGCTCTCGGGAGGGCTCTCCTTCGGTGCGGTCAGCTCGGGGGGGAGGAGCTACACCTCTGGCCTCTCCATGAGCCACAGGGCTATGGAAGGGAGGCTCTCCAGCTCCCTTGGCCTGAACTTCCGCCTCGGGGAGGGGTACACCTCCATAAGCTCCCGACTGAGCTCCCGCCTCTCCATCACTCCTTCCGACGTCCTCCACTTTTCCCTCCGGAGGACGGACTACCTCCAGAGTGGAAGTTCCTACCACGAGACCATAGCGTGCCTTTCCCTCGACCATAGGTTCAGAATATAGATAGCCCGCCCGAGAGGAGAACCGTTGGGGGCACCGATCGCCTCTAAGTCGGAGAATGGGTTCGTCCCTGTAGCAAGAGCCAGTCCCCCAGATCGTGCCATATGATCTCAGGCTCTTTCATCTCGTCCTCCTAAATTGCCCTATACCGTAGATCCTGAAGCCGAACTCGGGGACTTCAGGGTGAAGTACCAATCTCTCGCCCCTCAGGCTGTGGGGACATCTTTCCC
>DTYS01000125.1 GCA_012961755.1 Candidatus Latescibacterota bacterium | reverse complement strand
GTCGCCCTCGAAGGGGAGGGAGAAGGCTACGATCTCGAACGCCCCCAACGGAAGGCCTGATTCCAGGGAGAGGACCGGCGTCCCATCGTAGAACGCCCTCTCGGTCCTGAGTCCAAGGTCGTTGAGGAGGCGGAAGACCTGCTGGAACCCGAAGTTGGCCATCCCCACCTCGTACGCGTTGGGATATACCAAGGCCACAGAGGGCTTCGAAGTTCCCAGAGCTACGCCTCTGCCGCCCTCCTCCCGTAGCAGGAGCCTCCCCCTCATGTCTTCCTGAACCTCCTCCTGAGGAACGTGGGGAACTCCAGGTCCTCCTCAGGGATCTTAGTATCCTTCGACTCCTTCTTCCTCCTCATATATGCCGGAACCTCGGCTTCCTCCCGATCCTTGGGGAGTTCTACCTTCCTCCTCCCCGCGGAGTGGTCGAAGCCCGTGGCTATCACCGTGACCGAGACCGCATCGCCGAACCTCTCGTCGTCCAACACCACCCCGAATATCACGTCAGCGTCCTCCCCCGCCTCCTGGTAGATAAGCTCCATCGCCTCGCTCGCCTCGGCGAGGGTGAGGTCCTCGCCTCCCGAGATGTTCACGAGCACTCCCTTAGCTCCGAATATGCTCATGTCCTCCAGGAGCGGGCAGGATATGGCGGCTCGGGCCGCCTCCACCGCCCTCCCCTCACCCTGGGCGGAGCCCATGCCTATCAGGGCGTCACCTCCGTTTTCCATGACTGTGCGCACGTCGTTGAAGTCCAAATTTATAAGGCCGGGGACCATGATGAGGTCGGAGATACCCCTCGTGGCCTGGAAGAGCACCTCGTCCGCCATCCTGAAGGCTTCTTTGAGGGTCGTCTTCTCCGAAACTATCGAGAGGAGCCTCTGGTTGGGGATGACTATAAGGGTATCCACCTTGTTCCTAAGTTCCCTTATACCCTCCTCCGCGTTCTGCATCCTCTTCCTCCCCTCGAAGAGGAAGGGCTTCGTGACGACACCTACCGTCAGGGCCCCTGCCTCCTTAGCTATCTCAGCTATGATCGGTGAAGCCCCCGTACCGGTCCCCCCTCCCATGCCCGCGGTTATGAAGACCATATCCGCGCCAGCCAAGTATTCCGCGACCTGGGACCTGTCCTCCTCCATGGCCTTCCTGCCGAACTCCGGTATGGCCCCGGCCCCGAGTCCCCTGGTGACGTTGGCCCCTATCTGGACCTTGATAGGAGCCCTGCACACCTCCAGGGCCTGGAGGTCAGTGTTGACAGCTATGAACTCGACCTTCTCTAAACCCTCCTCCATCATCCTGTTTATGGCGTTCCCTCCGGCACCTCCCACCCCTACGACCTTTATATGCGCGCCCTTCCTGGAGCCCCCTACGTCCAACTTGAACTTAACACCCATAGGCCCTCCTACCTAAGAGATCTCCCGTAGGACCTCCTGGATTATGTCGCACCCAGCTTCCGCCTCCTCCTCGCGGATGACCAAGGGAGGTGCTATCCTGAGGACGTTTCCGTAGTGGCCGATGGGAGCTATCATCAGAAGGCCCCTTCTGTACGCCCGATTCACGACCTCCTTCGCCAGTTCTGGGGCGGGCTCCTTGGAAACCTTGTCCTTGACCATCTCCAAGGCCCCGGCTAACCCTAAGAACCTCACATCTCCCAAGGTTTCGAACCTCTCCTTCATCTCCAAGAAACGTCCGAGCATGTAGTCCCCTACCCTGGCGGCGTTCTCGGCCAGGTTCTCCCTCAGGATTATCTCTATATTCTTAAGGGCGGCCCTGGCTCCCATCGCGTTTCCTCCGTGGGTGCTGGAGAGCGTACCCGGAGAAAGCACGTCCATTATCCGGGATTCTCCCACCAACGCTGAGACGGGGAGGGTGCTGGATATGCCCTTTCCCAAACATAGGAGGTTGGGTGTGATCCCGAAGTGCTCGAACCCGAATAGCTTCCCGGTCCTCCCGAAGGAGGCCTGGACCTCGTCCAATATGAGGAGCACATCGTTGTCCCTGCACCAGGCCTCGAGCTTACGCATCCAGTCTACAGGCGGTATTATGGAACCTGCCCCCCCTTGGTAGGTCTCGGTTATGACGGCGGCTATGTCGCCCTCGGTAGCACATTCGACCAGGTAATTGAAGAACTTGAAGCACTGAAGGTCGCAGGATGGATGTTCCATCCCGAACGGACACCTGTAACAATAGGGGAAGGGGGCCTGTACGAACCCCGGGACGAAGGGCCCGAACCCCCTCGTCGCTGCCCCCGAACGCTTTCCTCCCAAAGACATAGCGCCATACGTCCTTCCGTGGAAGGCTCCGTAGAAGGAGATCACCTCCTTCCTTCCCGTGTACTTCCTCGCCAGCTTTACCGCCGCCTCCGTGGTCTCGGAGCCCGTGCTAAGGATGAAGGCCTTGTCCAAGTTCGGCGGGGTTATCTCCACGAGCTTCCGGGCCAGGAGAGGCCTGTATTCATTTACGAAGTCATAGCAGTTTATGACCTTGTCCGCCTGGTCCCTGATCTCCTCCACGAGCTCGGGGTGGGAGTGGCCCACGTTGGCCACCAGGACCCCGGAGGAGAAGTCCAGAAAGACGTTCCCGTCCACATCCTCGACGTAACACCTCCACGCCCTCCTCCAGACTACGGGAACCTGATCGCTCATAGAGCGCGGCTCGTACCTACGGGCTGCCTCCATGTACTCCTTCGCCCTGGGCCCGGGCAGCTCTGTGTTTATGCTGATCTCCACCATCTTCCCTCCCTTTCAGAGGCTCCCTCGGGATAATGGTATGATATTTAGCCCCTTTTGTCAAGAAAAAAATCAGGTTGCGGAAGGTTCCGATATTGTATATATTCTGAACGAGGAGGTGCACATGACAGGTCGCGAGAGGATGCTTACCGCCCTCGCAAGGAAGGAGCCCGACAGGGTCCCAATATGGGAGCTTATAGTCGACAGGCCCGTCATAAGCGCCCTATACGGAGAAATATCCTACGAGGACTTCGTGGAGCTGGAGGATTTGGATGGGATCACCGTGGGGGAGGATCAGAGGACGGAGTGGCTGGACGGCGTGACCTACAGGGACGAATGGGGGATAGTGTGGAAGGTCGAGCCTAACGGGATAGCTTACCCCTCCGGAGGGCCGATATCGGACGAGAGGGACCTTGAGAACTACTCCCCACCCGATCCTGAGGCACCCTGGAGGTTGGAGGGGCTCAAAAGGACGGTAGATAGGTTCAAGGGGAAAAGGTGCATAGTGTTCTTGGGACACGAGGTCTTCGAGTTCTCGCACTACCTTTTGGGGGGCATGGATAAGCTCTTTTTGGCTTACTATCTGAACCCCGAGCTCGTGAGGAAGCTCTCCGAGGTCATCTGGGAGTACAAGGGTAGGATATTGGAGAGGGCGGCAGAGGAAGGGGCCGATGTGCTCCTTACCGGCGACGACTACGCCAATAGGAAGGGCATGCTCATGTCCCCGGAACACTTCAGGAAGTTCGTGCTTCCCTACCTCGCAAAGGCCGTAGAGGTGGCCCACAGATACGGCCTCCCCTTCATAAAGCACACCGACGGAAGGCTCTGGGAGGTCATGGACGACATAGTCGGGACTGGGATAGACGCTCTGGACCCGATAGAGCCTTTGGCGGGTATGGACATAGGTGAGGTGAAGGAAAGGTACGGGGACAGGATAGCCGTCGTGGGGAACGTGGATTGTTCCGTATTGCTCCCCTACGGCAGGCCGGAGCAGGTGGAGGAGGCCGTGAAGGAGACCATAGCTAAGGCGTCTAAGGGAGGGGGGCACGTCCTGGCTTCCTCCAACAGCATCCATCCGGGAGTCCGGCCCGAAAACTACAGGGCCATGGTGGAGGCCGCAAGGAAGTTCGGAACGTATCCACTGGACCCGGAGATGGTCGAGGAGTACAGGACCAGGAACTACATAAAGGAGCTTTTGGATGCTGCTTAGGGTGAACCCTGAGCACCCTCAGCCCGGGAGGATCGGGAAGGTGGTGGAGGTCCTGAAGAGGGGAGGGGTCGTGATATATCCCACCGATACCACATACGGTATAGGGTGCGACCTCTACGACAAGAGGGCGATAGACAGGGTTTACAGGATAAAGGAGGCCGAGCCCAACAAGCCCTTCACCTTCATCCTGGATAGCTTGGAGGAGCTGAGCCTCTACGCCGTCGGGGTCTCCAACTACGCCTACCGTATAATGCGAAAGCTCACTCCCGGGCCGTACACCTTCGTGCTCAAGGCCTCCAAGGCCGTCCCGAGGTTCATGAGGAGCAAGAGGAGGACGGTGGGGATCAGGGTTCCGGACGACCCCATCCCCTTGGCCATAGTAAAGGAGCTCGGAAGGCCCCTCGTCAACACGAGCGTCTCCCCTCCCTTAGACGAATTCCTGAGCGACCCTGCGGAGATAGAGGGGCGCTACGGGAAGCTCGTGGACGTTGTAGTGGACGGAGGGGTGAGGTACTCAGATCTTTCGACGGTCGTGGACCTCACGGGGGAGGAACCGGTGGTGTTGAGGCCCGGCAAAGGGCCGGTGGATATGCTATGATCTCCTTGGAAGCCCTCCACAACCTCGCCCAGTTCGGCGTCGAAAGGTACGGATATTGGGGCATACTAAGCTTAGGGCTCAGCGTGGCGGTCTACCAGCCGATGGCGCCGGACCTTTTCCTAGCCATGGGCCTTCCTCTGGGCATGGACCCGTACTTAGCCCTGTCGGTGGCGGTAGCGGGGACGCTGGCTGGCTCGGCGGGAGGATACGCCCTCGGAACTTACCTGGGAAGGAAGATGTTGAGCGTCGTCAGGCTAAAGGAGAAGTACGTTGAAAGGGCCGAGGACCTCTTCCGCAAGTACGGGACGTTGGGAGTGGCCCTGGCCGCCATCTCCCCCGTGCCCCTGAGGGAGACCTCGTGGCTTGCTGGAACCTTCCGCATGCCCTTGGGGAGGTTCCTCTTAGCTGTGGCTATAGGCATAGTCCCACGGTACTGCGGCGCGGTCCTACTTGGGCACGTCCTGGGGAGGACATTTTAATCGGGAGGGAGATATGCGTTTAGAACTCACGGCGAGACACTTCCAGCTCTCTGAACCCCTTAGGAAGCTGGTGGATAAATGGGCACGTAAGCTCGAGCGGTTCGACGATAGGATCATAGAATGTCAGGTCGTGATGGATGTGGAGAAATACCGCAGGACCGTCGAGGTGCTCCTCAACGTGAACGGTCACATCCTTAAGGCCGCCCACGAGTCCCACGATATGTACCTCTCCTTGGACGGGGCATTTGAGAAGGTGGAGGCCCAGTTGAAGCGTCTGGAAGGTCGCCTTAAGGACAGATGAACTACGGTGAAGGGATCACGGTAGCCAGGCTCTTAGAGGAATATGGGGAGAAGTTGGCCTTGGAGCTTAGGGCGGGGGCAGGGGGTTTAGAAAGGATGCTCCACAACGGCGAGGTTCACCGCCCGGGTCTCGCCCTGGCGGGGTTCGTGGACCTTTATACCTTCGACAGGGTCCAGGTGCTGGGGAACACGGAGATGTTCTACCTCGGTCGTTTATCTAAGAAGGAAAGGCGCATAGCACTGGAGACAATATATCAGTTTGACCTCCCCTGCGTCGTGCTCACGAACAACGCCGACCCCTTCCCCGAGATGATAGAACTCTCGGATTCCAACGATATCCCCCTCATGGTCACCCGCTTCGCCACGACGAAGTTCGTCCACCTCTTCAGTTACTACTTAGAGGATTACTTCTCCCCCTGGACCGTAGTCCACGGTTCCCTGGTGGACGTGTACGGGGTTGGGTTACTGTTCGTCGGGAAGAGCGGTATAGGTAAGAGCGAAGTGGCCTTAGATTTGATCGAGAGGGGACACAGGCTCGTGGCGGACGATGTAGTAAGGATAGTCCGCAGGGCTAGAGGAATATTGGTCGGGATGGGGAAGGAGCCGGTGCGGCATTACATGGAGATAAGGGGGGTGGGGATAGTCGACGTCCAGAGGATGTTCGGCATACAGGCTGTTAGGGACCAGAAGAGGGTAGAAGTCGAGGTGAAGCTCGTGGAATGGAACGAGGTGGACGATTACGAGCGCATAGGCCTCAGGGAGCACCGTACTACGATATTGGATGTTGAGATACAGTCTGTTACGGTACCAATATATCCGGGCAAGAACATCACGGTCATAGCGGAGGTCATAGCTTTGAACTACCTCCTCAAGGTCCACGGGATACACCCGGTGGAGGAGTTCAACGAGAAGTTGATAAGGCTAATGCAGGAGAGGAAGGCCCTGAAGGAGCGGCTCTCTCCCGGACCTGCTGTAGGCCTACCGGAGGGGGTGTAGCTATGCGTGCCTCAGTGATAATCTTAGGGGCCTATATGCTGGTAAGGCCAGTCGTGGGGAGGCCTGTGGATGTCGGATCCTGGCCCCTGGTGGCCGAGGTGACCACGGACAAGCCGTCCTACGACCTCGGCGACACCGTGCACATCCTTCTGACGGTGCACAACTTCGGCCACGAGGAGGTGAAGCTGAGCTTCCCCTCTTCCTTCCAGATGGACTACGTCCTGGACGGAGCCTACAGGTGGTCCGAGGGTAAGGTCTTCCTCCAGATTATGACCTACGTGAAGGTCCCTCCGAAGGGAGGCCATACATGGAGGTTGGCCCATATCCCCTCGGAGTTTCCCTTGAAGCCAGGAGTCCATCGGGTTCGGGCCTTCCTCGTGGGGTATAGGTTGGAAGGTACGACGTGGTTCGTGGTAGGTAGATCGATCACGCTCGAAGGGAAGGTATCCGACGAGGAAGGGGAGCCCATCCAAGGGGCCGTGGTGTCAGCCGGGAGGACTTGGTTACCCCCGTGCTTGGTCGAGGTCCTCAGGCCAGGGACCGCCCTGACCGGCCGGGACGGGAGCTTCAGTATGGACGGGCTGGCGTTCGGGGATACGCTGAAGGTTCAGGCGTGGAAGCTTGGATATTCCAAGGCCGAGACCACTGTGGTCGCGGACGAGGACACGGTGAGGGTAGAGCTCACCCTGAGATGCCTCAAGCCCGTGGCCTTGACCGGCACGGTATACGGGGAGGACGGGGGACCCTTGGAGGGGGCCACTGTGGCAGCCTTCGGGAGGTCGTTCCCCGTGCTCGGTGTAGAGGTCCCCCCGGAATCCTTCCTTCCCCTTCTGGCTCGAACGGACGAAGGTGGGAGGTTCACCATAGTAGGACCCTTATCTGGGAGGGGGGTCTGGGTGTCCGTGAGGAAGGAAGGACATGAAAGCGTCGGTAGGAAAGTGACGGTGGAAGGGGACACCACCTGGGCCGACTTCTACCTTCCGAAGGTGGATACGGCCCTGGCCAACCGTGCAGGTGGGGTGAGGGACGGGATATTCTTCGGCCTCGGTGTGGACAAGTTTCTGTACAGTTCCGAGGACACCCTCAGGGCAAGGTACCGTACGATGAACACGGGGGTGGAGCCCATCGAGGTCCCCTTCCCCACCGGAGGGAAGGTCGAATTCGTAGTACTTACCCCCGACGGGAAGGAGGTATGGCGTTGGTCCACCGAGGCGGAAAGCTCCCTCTTAGAGCCCGGGAGACTTCACACCTTCGAGGCCGAGGTGCCGGTCGGGGACCTGAAGGGGCAGGCCTTCGTACTTGAGGCTTACCTGCCGTCCTCGGACGAGGATTGGGTCGAAAGGAGTAGGATCGCCCTGAAGTTCGTGGTTACCCAGGCGGAAGCGGTCCTCAGGGGCAGGGTCCTGGGGAAGGATGGGCCCATATCCGGAGCGCTCGTGGTCGTGCGTCCTTCCGCGGTAGTACTGAAGGGGCGAACGATGCCCCCCAGCTCGAACTTTCCCGTTACCGAGCGCTTCGTGACCTTCACCGATGAGGAAGGGACCTTCCAGGTGGAGGGGCTGAGGAGGTTCTGCACCTACGACGTCGCTGCAGCGGCGGAGGGTTGCTGGCCGGAGGTGAAGGTGGTATACGCAGCTTCGGAGACGTCGTACGTCGAACTTCACCTCAGGCCCGCGGAGGGGGTGACCCCGGTCCTGAGCAAGGTCGAAGGGGGGAT
>DTYS01000124.1 GCA_012961755.1 Candidatus Latescibacterota bacterium | reverse complement strand
TCGGTGGGGAGCCTCTACCTCATGGGAAGGGGGATATGGGTGGGGCCCTCTGGCCCCAGGCTCTCCCCGAAGGCCTCCAGACATCTGTCGTTCCTTCTGGGGGTCTTCTTCCTCCTGCTGGCCGTGGTCTACGCGCTCCGGCCTTACTTCCTCCTATATTCTGAAAGGGGGGTCGCCTTCGGCGCAGGATACGCCGACCTCCACGGGACCCTTCCGGGATACAGGTTCCTGTTCGTCCTTTGCCTGGCCGGAGCCCTAAGGGCCCTCTGGAACGTCCGGAAGCCAGGATGGAGGTGGATGGGATACTGGGTCGGGGGGACAATCGCCGGCGCCTTCGTCCTTACCGTACTACTTCCGGGGTTCATACAGCAGTTCTCCGTGAAGCCGAACGAACTTTCCAAGGAGGGCCCCTACATTTCCCACAACATCCGCCTCACGCGCCTGGCCTACGGGTTGGACCGTGTGAGGGAGATCTCCTTCCCGGCTGAGAAGGCTCCGACCTCGGAGGAACTCCGAAGGGAGGAGGCCACACTTTCCAACGTAAGGCTCTGGGACCATCGTCCCCTCATACAGACCTACAAGCAACTTCAGGAGATACGTCTTTACTACGACTTCAGGAACGTGGATGTGGACAGGTACGAGGTGGGGGGGGAGGTGGTCCAGGTCATGCTGGCGGCCAGGGAGATGACCTTAGATAAGCTCCCCCGAAGGGCCAGGACCTGGGTCAACGGACATCTCAAGTTCACCCACGGATACGGGATATGTATGAGCCCGGTGAACTTTGTCACCCCGGAGGGCCTGCCCGTGCTCTGGATAAGGGACATACCTCCGAGGAGCGACGTCGGACTTGAGGTCGAAAGGCCCGAGATCTACTATGGGGAGGCTACGGAGGACTACGTCCTCGTGTGCACCAAGACCCCTGAGTTCGATTATCCTATGGGGGACAAGAATGTATATACAACATACCAGGGAAAGGGTGGGGTGCGGATCGGAGGGTTCCTAGGAAGGCTCGCCTTCGCTTGGAGGTTCTCGGACCTCAAGCTCATCCTCTCAGGGTACGTAACCTCGCAGACCAGGGTCCTGTTCCACAGGAAGGTGCCGGAGAGGGTGAGGACCGTAGCTCCGTTTTTGGAATACGACCACGACCCTTACGTAGTCCTGGCGGACGGAAGGCTCTTTTGGTTCGTAGACTCCTACACCACGACCGATATGTTCCCCTACTCCGAACCGGTGGAGTTCAGGGGGAGGAGGATGAACTACATCAGGAACTCCTGCAAGGTCGTGGTGGACGCCTACGATGGGAAGGTCAGGTTCTACGTCGTGGACCCCGACGATCCCTTGCTCAAGGTCTACCGCAGGGCCTTCCCAGGACTTTTCCTCCCCATCTCGGACATGCCCCCCTCCCTCAGGGAGCACCTCAGGTACCCTTTGGACCTCTTCTCGGTCCAGGCAAAAATTTACAGCCTCTACCACATGGAGGATCCCCAGGTATTCTACAACCAGGAGGACCTATGGGCAGTACCCTACGAGATCTACGAGGAGGAACGTCAGGAGATGGTGCCGTACTACGTGTTCATGAGGCTGCCGGGTGAGGAGGGGCAGGGATTCCTCCTCATGCTCCCCTTCACGCCCAAGTCCAAGCCCAACATGGTCGCATGGATGGGGGCCCATTGTGACCCGGACAGGTACGGTGAGCTGGTTGTCTACAAGCTCCCTAAGGAGAAGCTCATATACGGCCCCATGCAGGTCGAGGCGAGGATAGACCAGGACCCTGAGATATCCAGGGAGTTCACCCTCTGGGGGCAGAAGGGGTCCTCGGTCATAAGGGGGAACCTTTTGGCCATCCCCGTGGGAAGGTCCTTCATCTACGTCGAACCGGTGTACCTCCAGGCCACGGGGAGCAAGATGCCCGAGCTTAAAAGGGTCATAGTGGCTGTGGGGGATGAGCTGGCGATGAGGCCGACGCTAAGGGAAGCTTTGGAGGCTGTCGCTGGAGAAAGGCCTGTGGCTCCGAGGAAGGGAACGGAGCTTACAAGGAAGGCCCTGCTCATCTACGAAGGAGCCCTGAAGAGGCTTAAGCAGGGCGATTGGGCAGGATACGGGGAGAAGATGGAGGAATTGGGCGAGGTGCTGAAGGAGCTGGCGGGTTCCCCAAGATAGGACTTTACTTTCGTGGAGATTTATATTATATTATGCCCAGGTGGGCGATTAGCTCAGGAGGTCAGAGCGCCTGCTTGACATGCAGGAGGTCGCTGGTTCAACTCCAGCATCGCCCACCATCCTTATCTCCTCAGTTCGGGCACGAGGCCGAAGTCCCCTTCGTAAGCTGCACGAAGGGTGGGCCTTATGAAGCGGTCCACGTCCTCCACGTCCAGGGGAACCGGCATGTTCTTAAGCTTCATCCTCACCTGGGGGTCCTTGGAGGCCTCGGCCATCACTTCCACCTGTTCAGGTGGCACTCCCGCCTCCTTCAAGGTCGTGGGGAAGCCTATGCTCTTGGAAAATCTCATCATACCATCCGCTACCACCTCGGCGAGCCTCCTCCCCTCGAGCTTCATCAGGTCCACGCCCTCCACGAACCCCGCCTTCTGTAGTATCTCGCCGAGGACCCTGGCCTGCCTCTCAGTCGCTTCCCCGAAGAGTACGGTGTAATACGGATTTAACACGGCACAGGCCCTCCCGTGAGGAAGGTAGCGCGTCAACTGGTAGCTACCCAGGTGGCCCGCGCCCGTGCCAGCGCTTTCGACCTCGCCGGTTTCAGGGTTCAGCTTACTTATCATTATCGCATATCCACCTAAGTCGGTGCCGAGGCCGAGCCCGATCCTCGCATCCAAGTTCCCGGGCTCCCTTACGGCCTCGGGAAGGTTACGTACTATAAGCTCCATCCCGAGCCTGGCCACCTCCTCGGCCTCTTCGTAGTAGCACTTCCCCGCGGCACCCGTGTAGACCTCCCAGCAGTGGGCTATGCCGTCCATGGCGCCGTCCAAGGTGAGGTCCCTCGGAGCGCTCAGCGTCACCCTGTAGTCGAAGGCAGCGGCGGGTGGGGTTATAAGTTCGTCGACGATGAGCTTCTTTATTCCCGTGGCCGGGTCAGTCACGTTTGCGTACTTCGTCAGATGTGCCCCGGAACCTGACGCCGTCTGGACGGCCACGACGGGGATCGTGGGCTTCCCCCCGGAAGCCTTGGTAACCTCCCCTGTGCCGAAGTAAGGCTCTACCTCCGACACCTCGTAGCTGGCCAGGACCGATGCGGCCTTGGCCGCATCTATCACGCTCCCACCTCCTATCGCGATTATACAATCGGGCTCTGCCTTGGATACGGCCAGGGCGATACGGTACACATCGTCCTTAGGTGTGTTCGGCCTGGAGCCCCTTATAGGTCCCGACAGTTCTAAGCCCTCCTCCCTGAGGGAACAGCTTACCTCCTCGAGCCACGGGGAAAGCCACCCACTTCCGTTCGTGACCAGGAGGGCCCTCCTGCCGAACCGGGATGCGAGCTTCCCGACCTTCCCTACAGCGTCCGTCCCGAAGGCGTAGTTCTCCCCCTTCCAACTTCTCAGGATCTCCTCGGCCTTCTCCTTCATCTTTCCCCCTTAAGGTTTAGCGTCCCTGAAGGAGAGCCTCAGGGGCACCCCTCGGAACCCGAAGGCCTCCCTCAACCTGTTCTCCAGGAACCTCCTGTAGGACTCGGGGAGGGACTTAGTCCTCCTTCCGAAGAAGACGAACCTCGGAGGACGTACGCCCACCTGCGCCGCGTACATGATGTTAACAGGGCGCCCCTTCACGCTCGGAGGAGGTCGGCGCACCCTTATATCCTCCAAGAGCTCGTTCAGTTCGGACGTCGGGACCCTCTTGCTCCTCGCCTCCGCGACCTTCAGGGCCAACTCTACGGCCCTCTCCACCCCCGTCCCCTCGGAGGCCGACGTGAAGACTAAGGGCAGGTGCGATGCGAAGGCGAACTCCGCCCTCACGGCGTCCTCGTAAGCTTTTTTTGGAACGTCCTTCGGGGCGAGGTCCCACTTGTTCACGGCCAACACCACCCCCTTGCCCATCTCTAACGCATAGGAGACCGTACGCTTGTCGGTATCCGTAGGGCCCGTAGGGCCGTCCATAAGCACGAGGGCCACGTCGCACCTGTCTATACTTCTGAGGGTCCTGACCAGGGCGTAGAACTCCACCCCCTTGACCCTCTTCGGCTTCCTCCTCAGCCCTGCGGTGTCCACTATGACGAGCCTCCGGCCTATAAATTCGACCTCGGTATCGACCGGGTCCCTCGTGGTGCCCGGTCGCTCGTGCACCAGACACCTCTCCTTCCCGAGGAAGGCGTTAACTAAGGAGGACTTACCCACGTTCGGCCTTCCGACCACGGCGAGCCTTATGGCCTCCGTCGGCTCCTCGGGCGGGAGGTCCGGGAGCATCTCGACCATCCTGTCCAGGAGGTCCCCCGTGTACCTGCCCGTCAGGGCCGACACTGGGAAGGGCTCCCCGGCCCCGAGGCCGTAGAATACGCCAAGGTCCAGCTCCCTTCTGGCGTCGTCTACCTTGTTCACGACGAGGAGGAAGTTCTTCCCCTTCCTGAGGAGGAGGCGGGCGAGCTCCGCATCCAGGTCGGTTATCCCGGTCTCCACGTCCACCAGGAGGAGCACGAGGTCGGCCTCATCCACCGCTATAAGCGCCTGATCCCTCACGGCCGCCTCTATGCCCTCGGCCCTGGGGAGGAATCCTCCCGTGTCCACCAGTAGGAACCTCTTGCCCCTCCACTCCATCTCCCCGTATATCCTATCCCTTGTGACCCCGGGCTCGTCGTCGACGACGGCCACCCTCCTCCTCAGAAGGCGGTTGAAGAGGGAGGATTTTCCCACGTTCGGACGCCCGACTATTGCGACTATGGGCTTAGCCATCCCCTGGGCAATATATCAAACTTCGGGATACCTGTCAAGCGGGAGAACCCCTTGACAGGACGAGGGAAATTTAGTAAATTA
>DTYS01000123.1 GCA_012961755.1 Candidatus Latescibacterota bacterium | reverse complement strand
TTCTACGAGAGGGCAGGGAGGGTGGAGGTTCTCGGCGGAATGGAGGGCTCGGTGAGCATAATAGGTGCCGTGTCCCCACCTGGCGGCGACTTCTCAGAGCCGGTGACCCAGCACACCCAGAGGTTCGTGAGGGCCTTCTGGGGGTTGGACAAAGAGCTTGCCTCGGCAAGGCACTTCCCGTCGGTGAACTGGAACTTCAGCTACAGCGACTACGTGGAAGAGGTGAAGGGATGGTGGGAGGAAAAGTACGGGGCCAACTGGAGGGAACTGAGGGACGGCATCCTCAGGGTCCTGAAGGAGGAGGATTCGCTCCAGCACATAGTCCAGCTTGTTGGACCCGACGCCCTCCCGGACCGCCAGAGGTGGTACCTCGAGGTCGCCGAGCTCATAAGGGAGGCCTTCCTCCAGCAGAACGCCTTCGATCCTGTGGATTCGTATTGCCTCCCGGAAAAACAACTGAAGATGGCAGAGGCCATCCTCCTCCTGTTCAGGAAGGGGCTCGAAGTATTAGGGAGGGGCGTGCCCGTCCTACGACTGAGGGGGTCACCCTTAGTGGAGGAGGTGGTCAGGATGAAGGAACTGCCCCAGGATGAGATAGATAGTATAGACTCCCTGATGCGGAGGATAGAGGAGGAGCTGGAGAAGATTGGGACGCACTAACTCCTCAGTTCCCTCGGCTTCAGATGCCTCAACAGGAGCACTCCTCCGACTATCACCCCTATATACATCGTGAAGAACCTCCAGAGCACAGTGTAGATGGGCAGGAGGTTCCTCGGCACTATGCGGGACATGAGGGCGGCCGAGATCAGCTCGGCGACCCCGCTGGCGCCCGGACTCGGGGCGAAGTAGGTTATGAGGGTCAGGATCGCCTGGATGAGCAGCACCTGTCCGAAGAGGGCTGGAAGTCCCAGGCCCTTCACCACCACCCATGCTATGGCGAACTTGTTGAAGAACAGTATCATAGTTATCAACAGGCCGAGCAACAGGGCCACCCTGCCCCTGTGCCAGTAAAGGTTGAAGCTTTCCCTGCATTCCTCCAGAAGCTTTAAGAAGCGGCGCACGGCCGGCCTGAGGTGCAACTTCCTCCCGACCACAAGACCTATCCCCTTTATGAAGGCCTCCATCAGGCGCACGGTGAGCTTGGGCCTGACGAGGAAGAGGGCGAACAGGAGGGAGACTCCCACGAAGGCCAAGGCACCGAGCCGGAAGAAGGACTGAAGTCGCACCCCCACCGCGGCCTCGGCCCCTGCCACCGTTATCCAAAGGGCCATAAGCAGAAGGACCGTCACGGTCATCATGAACGTGACCAAGGCGGAGGCTATGGCCTTGGGCAGGGAGAGGCCGTTTCGATGTAGCACGAAGACGTGGGCGGGACCTCCCCCCGTCTGGGACGGGGTTATGGCCCCTACGCATAGGTTAGCGAGGCTCGCCTGCACCGAGGCCGGGTAGGATACGGGGGAGAGGACGTTCGAAAGCACGTACACCCTCCCCCCTCCCAAGATCCAGTCCAAGAGGGTGAGCATAAGAGCGAGGGTGAGGTACCCTCCCTTCAGGCGGCCTAAGGCCTTGAAGGTATCCGTAGAGGAGGTAAAAAGGAACAGGGCCATCAACCCCAAAAACGAGAAGAGAAAGAAGAGCCTTATCCTTCTGCGGATATAGGATGGGGTGATATCCCTCTGTAGAGGGGGACTTCCTTCGGACATCTTCCGGGCTCCTCAGAACGTTCAAAACTGACCTCAAAATAAACTTCTCGGCCTGGAAAGTCAAGACCCCTGCTGGAGAGTTGAAATTTAGGAGGATATTGTTTATATTTAGACTTAAGGATATTACGTTTAAGTATAGAATTTTCTAACCAAAGGAGGAAGGAGATGACCGTCACCAAGAAGGACCTCTCCTTAGCGGTCGCCGAGAGGATCGGGTGTAAGAAGAGCTTGGCCGCCCAGGCAGTGGACAACCTCTTTAAGGTGATGAGGGAACATCTTATTCAAGGTAACCGTATAGAAATCAGAGGCTTCGGTGTATTCGAAGTGAAGAACACCAAGCCCAAGCCCGCGGCCCGTAACCCACGTACGGGCGAGAGGATCTTCGTCCCGGCCCACCGCAAGACCCACTTCAAGCCGGGTAAGATCCTCAAGCAGGCCCTCAAGCAGCCCATAGGCTGAGGTGAGGAAGGTCCTGGTCTTAGCTTATTACTTTCCCCCGATAGGGCTTTCCGGAGTCCAGCCCATCGCCAAGCTCGTAAAGTACCTTCCGGATTTCGGGTGGGAACCATGGGTGGTCACCGTCGGGGATGTGGCGTACTGGGCGTTCGATGGTTCGCTCCTGGAGGAGGTCAGGAGGAGCCATATACTTAGGACGCCCTCCCTTGACCCGCCCTGGCTGCTGGGGAGGTTAAAGGGGCAGAACGAGGTGAAGGTAGGAAGGAGGACGCAGGACCTGTTCGTCCGACTCCATCAGACCTTCCTCGTTCCCGACAACAAGCTCGGTTGGATCCCCTTCGCCCTGGAGGGAGGGATGAAGCTTCTGAGGGAGGGGGGGTTCGGGGCAATATACGCGACCGGCCCTCCGTTCACTTCCCATCTGGTCGGGGCCCTCCTGAAGTCCAGGACGGGGGTTCCTCTGGCCTTGGACTTCAGGGACCCCTGGAGCAGGAGTCCCTTCCTCTCAGTTCCTTCGCCGCTCCACAGGGCTGCACATTCGTTCCTTGAGAGGCTCTCCCTCAGGCTTGCCGACATCTGCACGGTAGTGCACGGGGGCCTGAGGAGGAACTTGAACCTTCCTAAGAGCGCTCCGGAAGTGGTGGTCCTCCCGAACGGCTTCGATCCTGAGGACTTCCTGGACGCACCATCTCCCGAGGGGGACAGGTTCACCGTAACCTACACTGGGGCCTTCTACGGCCGCCTCACCCCTAAGTACCTCCTCGGGGCCGTGAGGGAGCTCCTGCCGGGGATGGGGAAGGAAATAAGACTCGTATTCGTGGGGAACTTCAGGGACGAGGAGAGGAAGCTCGTGCGGGATTGGGGACTGGAGGATGTGGTGGAGGTAACGGGATACCTCCCCCACAGGGAGAGCGTCAGGAGGCTGTGTCGAACTCACTTAGCATGGTTCATGTTGGGGAGGGTCCCCTTCGTGGAGATATGGGTGCCCGGGAAGCTGGCGGAGTACATAGGTGCGAGGAAGCCCATATTGGCCTGCGTTCCCGAGGGGGAGGCGGCCAGGCTCGTGAGGAGGGCCGGGGGCAAGGTCGTGCCTCCCGAGGATGTGGGAGCCATAAAGGAAGCCCTCATCGAGTATTACGAGGGGTGGAAGGATGGGAAGCTCCCGTCCGTGCCCGAGGAGGTCGTAAGGGAGTACGATTGGAGGTGCATCTCGGCCAGGCTTGCGGGCCTTCTGAACTCCCTGAGCTGAGATGAGGTGGGCCTTGGTCCTATTACTCCTCGGATGCGTTCCCCCCGAGGAGAGGGGGGTTCAGGTAGTCTTCCCTCCCGAACCACTTCGCTCGTTCGAAGTTCCGGGGGGGTTCTCCGGGAGGGGAGCGATAGCAGCGGGGGAGTTCGGGGAGGTATACGTCGTGGATACTGATCGGAACCGCCTGGTACGGCTGGACTCGAAGGGAAGGCTCCTGAACGAGACGGGCGGCTTCGGTGATGAGCCGGGGAGGTTCAGGGGACCTTCGGATGTGGGGACATGGGGGTTGGAGGTCTACGTCGCGGACGAGGGGAACATGAGGATCCAAAGGTTCGATAGGTCCCTGAACTTCATTGGAAGTTACGACACCGGCGGCAGAAGGCCGCTCGCTTTGGAGGTCTCAGAAGATGGGCTTTTCTTCGTGGACGGGAGGAAGGTCTGGCAGGTGACCCAGGAGCGTGCCTTACCCTTCGGTGCCGGCAACCTCAGAGGCCCGGTCGACCTTTCCGCGGAGGAGGGAAGGGTGTGGATCTCGGACGCGGGGAAGGATGAAGTGGTTGTCATCGATATCTTCGGGATGGAGTTGGACTCGTGGAAGCTCGAAGGTCCTCTCGGGATGGAGGCCAGGGACGGTATATGCTGGGTGGCCGACGGAAGGAGGGTTTGGGCACTGCATTATGAGAGGGGCCCCTTAGGGAGCTTAGAGGGACCCTTAAAGGACCCCATAGATGTGGCCGTCGGACGGGGTGAGGTATACGTCTTAGGGAAGACGGGAAAGGTCTGGGTCTTCGCTACGAAGGGGGGTGAATAGGATGTGGCAGGTGACAGTGCTTCTGGTTCTGCTCCTGGGCGGTGCGGATGGCGGTCAGAAGCCGTTGGAGGGTAAGAAAGTCGTGTTCATCTTCGCCCACAGGAACTTCAG
>DTYS01000122.1 GCA_012961755.1 Candidatus Latescibacterota bacterium | reverse complement strand
TCAAGGTTGAATTGACCTAGAGATTTATTGTCTGCAGCACGTTTACGCTCACCCTGTAGGATGTGAATAGTTACCGCAGCTTGGTTATCTTCAGCCGGGACGACCTCCTGAGCCTGGTCCACCTCAAGCCTCCCTTCGTGACACAGGTCGGGGCCAGGCTCGGGATGCCCTTCCTATCCCTGGACGAGGCCCTCGAGGCGTTGATGAACTAAGTTATGTTCCTTTATCAGGATAAGTGTTCCTTCCTACATAGGATGCATCCTTCGGCCAAGCTCGTGGGACTCGTGCTGGCGTTCTGCCATCCCCTGCTCTCTTCGGACCCGCTATACCTCTCCTCCTCCTTGGGATTCGCCCTTGCCGTGGGGGCTTCGGGAAGGTGTCTGGGGAACTACTTGAGGATGAGGAAGTTCCTTATACCCCTCTTCACGGCCAGCGTCCTCCTCTGGGCCCTGTTCCGGAGGGTAGGGGAACCCCTCCTGACGCTGGGACCCCTGAGCATCTCCCCGGAGTCCCTGAGGTACGGCCTGGCCATGGGCCTTAGGATAACGAGCCTCCTGCTCTTCGGCGTGGCCTTCCTTTCCACCACCAGGATAGAGGAGCTCTCGGCGGGACTTGAGGCCGTGGGGGTTCCGTTCAAGGCGGGCTTCGTGCTCTCCCTGGCGGTGAGGCTACTTCCGACCTTCACCGCCACGGGCTCGGAGGTAGTGCAGGCGCAGAGGGCCAGGGGACACGACCCCTTCTCGGGAGGCCCCCTCGCGAGGCTCAGGAAGGCCGTGCCCCTCATAGCTCCGATCCTCATCTACGCCCTGCGTAAGACCGACCAGCTCTCGGTAGCCTTGGAGGCGAGAGGGTTCGGAAGTCCGGATAGGCGTCCGTACCTGACCTACCGGTTCGGGCTCAGGGACGCGCTCGCCCTGGGAACTTCGGTGGCGATCCTCGTGCTTTCGTGGAGGTTGAGGCCGTGATCCTCCTCTGGACCGTGCTGACGCTGGCATGCTACGGGGATTCCCTGATATGCCATTATGCCTCGTCGCCGGTGGAGGTGGACGGAAGGCTCGTGGAACCGGCGTGGAGGGAGGCGCCCAAGGTAGCCCTCGTAGGTCCGGGGCTTAAGGCCTATGCTATGTCGCTCTGGGACGGAACTTACTGGTATTTAGCCTTCGCGGTTGAGGATACGGACATATGGGCCACGAGCCTCAAGGAGGTACCCGACCTCCTCGCGGAGGACTGCGTCGGGGTCGTACTGGAGGGGATAGGTATATATATAAGCCCCATGAACGTGGTCGCGGACTTCGAGGTGCGGGGGAGGAGGAAGCTCTTCGGATGGGACCTTCCCGGGCTCGTAAGCGCCACCGAAGTATCCGGGACCTTGAACTTCCCGCAGAAGGATTCCATGTGGACCGCGGAGGTGGCCCTGCCCTGGAGGGGGCTCGGAGGTCCGCCCTCGCAGGTCAGGCTCGTGCGCTTGGACGATGGAAGAGCTCAGTTCTGGCCGTCGAGGGGAAGGTTCGGGAGGGTGAAGCGTACAAAAATCCGGAGTTCGGCCTCCTCGGAGCCCTAATCTTCCTCTACCACCAACCTGTGTAACACCATAGAGGCTGCTCCTACGATTCCCCTGTGTTCGTTCAACTTCGAAGTCTCAATTCTGACCTCTATGGGGGAGCCTTCGAGCTTGTCCAGGAGGACCCCCGCCCCTTCGGCCTCCACCATCTTCCCCGCTAAGACCACGAGCTCTGAGTCGTAGGTGTAGGCCACGACCTCCAGGGCCATCCTCACGAAGTAGGCCAGCTCCTCCAGGACCTTCCTGGCCGCCCCGTCTCCCTCTCCGGCTACCCGGTAGAGGGAGCTTAAGCTGAGCTTTTCCCCCGCAAGCGAAGAATCTGGATGCTCCTTCAGGACTTCCCTGGCCCTCTCCAGGACGGCGGGCACGCTCACCTTCGTCTCCAGGCAACCCACCTTACCGCACCTGCACTTCCTCCCTCGCGGGTCCACGGTTATATGCCCTATCTCCCCGGCGAGCCCCCTCCTGCCTCGGTAGGGCCTCCCGTCCGACACCACCCCAGCGCTCACCTCTCCGTCCAACTTCATGAACACGAGGTCGTTCACATCTTGGCCTACCCCGAACCAGAACTCCCCTAAGGCCTCGGCCCTGGCGTCCTTATCCACGAGCACCGGAACCTCCATCTCCTCCTTCAACCTCTTCTTCAGTGGGAACCTCCCCCATCCCGCATCCGCCCAGAGGAGGCAATCTCCAGTTCCCGGGTCCAGTACCCCGGGGAACGAAACCCCTACGCCCAAGAGCTTCGGCCTCCTCTTAACCTTCGCCCTGAGGCTTCCTATAAGGTCCCTCACCTCGGCCGTGAGCTTCTGGGGGTCACCTGGGTCCTCGACGTTCCTCTCCTCGTAGCTTAGGACGTTCCCCGAGAGGTCGGTCACGGCGCCACGAAGGACCTCCTTCCTTATCTCCACCCCTATCAGCCTCCCCCCGTTCGGGTTGAGGCTTAGCCAGACAGGCCTCCTCCCCTTGGCCCCTGTGGCGGGGGACTTCCTCTCCGATATCAGGTTCTTCTCGAGGAAGTAATGGGTTATGTTGGTTATCGTACTCGGGCTCAGACCTGTCCTCTTGGACAAGTCTATCCTGGATATGGGCTCTTCCCTCCTGATGTGTCTGAGCACAGTTATGCGGTTGATGCGCTGCAGGAAGATCTGATCTGCCCTTATCGACGTCATCTCCCCTCCCTTATCGGATTCTTAAAAATACTTTAGTTAAACTAAAAATATAAGACATTACCCTCCGAATGTCAAGATACAGAATTTACCCCAGAAAAGAGCTTCCCTGCCTTCGAGTTGTCTTCTATGGTCCGAGTCCGGTGATCTCAAAGCGGTCCTTAGAGCACGTCAAGAAAATCTAACTCCCTACCTGCCCCCTGGACGTCCCCCGCAAGCCAGATCGGCAAATACCTCCTTCAGGTCGCAGTACGTGCTGTTGGTGTCCCGACTGTAATTACCCTGCCAGATCATGACTGCCCCTCCTTTCCCATCCTCATAAAGAATAGGACATCTGCCAGGTCCTATATCCAATTGTA
>DTYS01000121.1 GCA_012961755.1 Candidatus Latescibacterota bacterium | reverse complement strand
TCGGAGTCATAGTCCTCGGAACCGCCCTCCTCATGCTCCCCCCCGCGACGAACGATGGGATGGGCGCGGACCTCCTCACCGCCCTCTTCACGGCAACTTCTGCTACCTGTGTCACGGGGCTCGTAGTCCAGGACACGGGGAGTTACTTTTCCGCCTTTGGCCAGGTTGTAATATTGGCCCTCATACAGATCGGGGCCTTGGGGATAATGACCTTTTCGAGCTTCGTGGCGTTAGCCTTAGGAAGGAGGCTCGGCATAAGGAGCAGGGCTGCCCTCCAGGAGGTCATGGACCAATCCGACCCTAAGAGTCTCATGAAGCTCGTGGAGTTCGTGGTCAAGATGACCTTTCTGGTGGAGGCCTCGGGGGCGGTCCTGCTAGCGCTGAGGTGGCACGCATGGTGCCACAGTTGGTCGAGGGCGGTCTACCTCGGGATCTTCCACTCGGTGTCGTCCTTCTGCAACGCTGGGTTCTCCACCTTCTCCGACAGCCTGGAAGGGTTCGGAGGGGACGCCTGGACGGTCGGGATCATGGGCCTTTTGATAATCTTGGGAGGTCTAGGATTCCCGGTGGTCATGGAGCTTAAAGAGAGGACGGGCCCAGGAGGGAAGGGGCCGCTCTCGGTCCATACCAAGCTCGTGCTCATCGTCACAGGGGTCCTCCTGGCCTCGGGGATGGGATGGTTCTTGTTATTGGAATGGGGAAACTCCTTGAAGGACATACCTTTTGGTCGGAAGATACTTTCCGCATGGTTCCAGTCCGTGACTGCTAGGACCGCCGGGTTCAACACCGTGGATATAGGCTCCCTCAGGAACGTCACCCTTTTCCTCTTCATGGCCTGGATGTTCGTGGGGGCGTCCCCCGGTGGGACCGGGGGTGGGATCAAGACCACGACCCTGGGGATATTGGTGCTTTCGGTCAGGGCAGCCCTGAGGGGAAGGGGCGAGGTAGAGGCCTTCGGTAGGGCTATACCCCCGAGGTTGGTCTACAGGGCGGTGGCTATAGCCGTGGTGGGGCTGGGTCTTCTGGGGACCTTCGCGGCGCTGCTCCTGGCCACGCAGGAGGGGAGGCAGGTAGGGGTGATGTTCGAAGCGGTGTCCGCCTTCGGCACCGTGGGTCTCAGCACGGGGGTCACGCCGAACCTCACGCCCTTGGGGAGGGTCCTGGTCGTAGTGCTCATGTTCGCCGGGAGGCTCGGGCCCCTGACCATAACCCTGGCAATAAGGGAAAGGCCGTACGAGGGCGTCAGGAGGTTACCGTCCGCGAGGGTGATGACCGGATAGGGACCTACCTCATAGGGACTTTGGAGCTCACCAAACCGTAACCTCCTGTTCCGCGTTAACGGGTCCGGGAATCTAAGGCTTGACAGGTGGGATCCGGGACGGTACATTTGCAGGAAGGGGTCCGTGGACCTGGTATGCTTCTCCGATGGCCGACCCCATCCCCGGCAGGACCGCGTGGGGGCAGACATGGACTCGGACGCGGCGGAGGTCCCATGAGGTACGTCGTCAGGTTCGACGAAAGGGACGCCCTAAACGCCCGGCTCGTAGGGAACAAGGCCAAGAACTTAGCGGAGCTTGCGAGGAAGGGCTTTCCCGTGCCCCGCTTCTTCTGCGTCACGACCCATGC
>DTYS01000120.1 GCA_012961755.1 Candidatus Latescibacterota bacterium | reverse complement strand
CTGGTGGGGACGGAGGTTTATTCCGACAGACCAGAGGACCTGGTCCCCTGGGGGGACCTGGTGATCCTTTCGGTCCCCGACGGCGCCATATCTTCGGTCTGTGCCCAGGTAGCCGAGCGAGGGGGCTTCAGGAACGGTCAGGTAGTGGCCCACTTGAGCGGAGCCCTGTCCTCGGATGTGCTGTCCCCCGCCAAGGAGGCCGGAGCCTACGTCCTCTCGATGCACCCGATACAGACCCTCGCGGAGCCCGAGACCGGGGCGAGGAGGCTGAAGGGTTCGTACTTCTCCCTGGAGGGGGACCCGGAGGCGGTCGGGATGGGGAGGAGGCTCGTAGAGGACGTGGGAGGACGTGCCTTAGAGCTTCCGAAGGGAACTAAGGTCCTCTACCACGCCGCCCTCTGTGTAGCGTCGAACTACCTTGTGGCCCTCGTGGACGCGGCCGTCGGGCTCCTGAGGGCTGCGGGTGTGGAACCGGACGAGGGGCTCAAGGCGGTCCTCCCCTTACTTCTGGGGACCTTAGAGAACTTGAGGGACCTGGGGTTGCCACGTGCCCTTACGGGTCCTATAGTTCGGGGGGACCTCGGGACCGTAAGGGCGCACCTCAGGGCGCTCTCGGAGGAGGTCCCCGAGTTCCTGGAGTTGTATAGGACCTTGGGGATGTACACCCTGAACGTGGCCGTGAGGGCTGGACTGGACGAGAAGGCGGCCGAGGAACTTTCGGTCCTTCTGTAAGGAGGAGCTATGGCGGATCTCAGGCCCTACGTTCCGGACGACGGGGCGACCTCCGAGTTCACGGTCAAGGCCCTCATCTTGGGAGCGACCTTAGGGATCATCTTCGGCGCGGCGAACGCTTACCTCGGCCTTAAGGTCGGAATGACCGTGAGTGCTTCTATCCCGGTGGCCGTGATATCCATGGGCATGCTCAGGGGGATGCTCAGGAAGGGGACGGTCCTCGAGAACAACATGGTCCAGACCATAGGCTCGGCCGGGGAATCCTTGGCCGCGGGGGTGATATTCACGGTGCCGGCTTTAATACTTTGGGGCATGGAACCGAAGGTCGCCCAGATTTTCGCGATATCTTCGATAGGAGGTTGTATAGGGGTCCTATTCATGGTCCCCCTGAGGAGGTTCCTCATCGTCCGGGAACACGGGAACCTGCCCTATCCCGAGGGGACCGCATGTGCTGAGGTCCTGGTGGCTGGGGATAAGGGCGGGACCGGGGCAAGGAAGGTCTTTTCGGGGCTCGGGGTGGGAGCTGCCTACAAGTTCCTTATGGGCGGCCTCGGCCTCTGGGACGAACATCCCTCCTGGACCGTATTCAAGAGGCTGAACGTGAAGGTAGGGATGGACGTGCTCCCAGCGCTTTTGGGCGTAGGGTACATAGTCGGGCCAAGGATCGCCTCCTACATATTCGCAGGAGGGGCACTCGGATGGCTCGTCTTCATCCCGGCCATAACTCTTATCGGCAAGGGGCTGGACCATCCCATATTCCCGGCCTCGGTCCCGATATCCCAGATGGGCGCCCACGAGATATGGCACAACTACATAAGGTACATAGGGGCGGGCGCGGTTTGCCTGGGCGGAGTGGCGAGCCTTGTGAGGGCGGCCCCGACGATCTGGGAATCGTTCCGTTCGGGGTTCTCGGAGATGAAGCTTAAGGAGGAGCCACGGAGGACTCAGAGGGATATGCCCATGCCCCTCATCCTCGGAGGAGGGCTCCTCTGCGCCGCCCTTTTGGCCCTCCTGCCGCAGGTCCCGGTGGGAGCGGTCGGGGCGGTCCTGGTGGTGCTCTTCGGCTTCTTCTTCGTCAACGTCTCTTCCAGGATAGTGGGACTCGTGGGGAGTTCATCCAACCCGGCCTCGGGGATGACGATAGCAACCCTCCTGGCCACGAGCCTTATGATGTCGGCCCTCGGATGGAGGGGGCAGGCCGGGATGGTGGCGGCCTTGAGCGTAGGGGCGGTTGTGTGCGTGGCCATCTGCATAGCCGGAGATATATCCCAGGACCTTAAGACGGGGTTCCTCTTAGGGGCGACTCCGATAAAGCAGCAGGTCGGACAGCTCCTCGGGGTGGCCACTTCCGCCGCCTTCGTGGGCTGGACGCTCCTGGTGCTCCACAGGGGCTACGGGATAGGTTCGTCGGAGCTTCCTGCCCCTCAGGCCACCCTTATGTCCTTGGTGGTCAAAGGTGTGATGACCGGCTCTCTCCCCTGGTCCTTCGTGCTGGTGGGGATGCTCACGGCCCTCTTGGCGGAGATTCTCGGGGTCCGTTCCCTCCCCTTCGCCGTGGGGCTTTACCTGCCGATAGAGCTTTCAGCTCCCATAATGGTGGGTGGAATCCTGAGGGGGAAGTCGGAAGGAAGGGCAGGAGTGCTCTACAGCTCGGGGTTGATAGCTGGCGACGCCCTTGTGGGCATCCTGCTTGCGGTCCTCGCCTGGCAAGGGATAAGCTTGAGGTTCGCGGAGGGATGGATGGGGGGCTTTTCCTCATGGGGTTCCCTTATTATATTTGGGCTTCTGGCGGCCGGACTGCGACGCTTCGCCGGAGGGACCGATTAGCGGGAGGTGTCATGGAAGGAGCTGAACTTGTAAGGGAGGCCTTCCGGGATGCATTCAGAGGGGAGCCGGAGCTCATATCCCGTGCTCCGGGGAGGGTCAACCTCATAGGGGAGCATACGGATTACAACCAGGGTTTCGTCCTTCCAGTGGCCATAGACAGAGCGGTGTGGGTCGCCATCAGGGGGAGGGGGGACGGGAGGGCGAGGGTATATTCGGCTAACTTCGGACAGTGGACCGAGTTCGATGTGGACTCGCCCCGTAAGGACCCGTCGGTTCCCTGGGCGGACTACCCCAAGGGAGTGGTGTCGGAGTTGGTCTCGTCCGGGCACAGGCTAGGCGGGTTCGACATGGCCATCTGGGGGGACGTGCCCTTAGGAGCCGGCCTCAGCAGCTCGGCGGCGATAGAGGTAGCCGTGGCCTTCGGCCTCGTCTCGCTCTTCGGCATAGCTTTGGATAGGACCGATATAGCACTCCTCTGTCAGAGGGCCGAGCACAGGTTCGTGGGGGTCCATTGTGGAATAATGGACCAGTTCGTGGCGAGCCTGGGGAGGAAGGGACGTGCCCTCTTCTTAGACTGTAGGGACCTGAATTACGAATACGTGCCCCTATCGGACGATGTCTCCGTCGTGGTGTGCGATTCGGGGGTGAAGAGGGAGCTGGCGTCCTCCGCATATAACGAGAGGAGGGCACAATGCGAGGAGGCGGTGAGGAGGTTGAGGGAGGTCCTCCCTGAGATAGGAGCCCTGAGGGACGTCCCTCGGGAGGAATTTGAAGCTTACAAGTACCTCCTCCCGGAGACTATCGGAAGGAGGGCGAGGCATGTGGTGTACGAGAACATGAGGGTCCTCAGTTCTGTTAAGCTCCTTCGGAGGGGGGACCTTGAGGGATTCGGGAGGCTCATGTACGAGTCCCACAGGAGCCTCAAGGAGGACTACGAAGTGAGCGGCCCAGAGCTGGACCTCCTGGTTGACCTTGCGAGTTCGGTCGAGGGGACGCTCGGGGCCAGGCTCACGGGGGCCGGCTTCGGGGGATGTACAGTGAACCTCGTGGAGAGGAAGGCGGTTCGGACGTTCGAGGAGTTCGTCGGGAGGGAGTACGAGGCCAGGACAGGCATCCGTTTAGAAGTTTACGTATGCGAGGCGAGCGACGGGGCGAGGCTTGAGGAGGGGATATGAGGACAACATAGGGAGGCACGATGGATAAGGTAAGGCTCGGGTTCGTAGGGACGGGGTTCATGGGACAGCTCGCCCACCTTTCCAACTTTGTGATGCTCAGGGAGAAGTGCGACACGGGCTGCACGTCCCAGTGGTCCTGGAGGTGATAGATTCCGGCAAGCACTATAGCCGCATGTTCGGACGTCGGGGAGGCTGCAAAGGACGTAAAGCTTATGGTGGGCTATACAGAGGTGCGATCCCGGGGTGGAAAGGTCCAGTTGGACGAGCTTAGCTCCTCGCCAGGGTCCATTGTCTCTGTGGGGATTGGACCTGCGGCATAGAGAGCCCCGTGCCAGCACCTGATGTCACGGCCAGGGCTCCCCCGAGCACGCTGAGGAGTTAACGATGTGTTCTGCCACAACTCAGGCCCTGTTAAGCTTGGACAGGCAGAACATGTGTCTTGGAGGACGTCGAACTCCTTGAGGAGACCTTCAAGAGGTTCCTCACAGGGGCTTGACAAGCTCACCTTAGGGATGTACACTTACAACACCAACCCTTCAGGGAGGAGGAGAGATGAGGATAATCGTGCGGGCTGGAACTCACGACCGCAGGAACTGTCCGGTGAGCGTGCACCTGGGTTCGGCATCGGAGGGAAGGTACCCGGTGCTCTTGGAGGAGGTTGCGGGGAGGGTCATCCCGGCTCAGGTCGAGCCCGAGGGGGATGGGGTCAGGCTGTGGTGGATACTTGACAACCTACAGGCCGGAACGGAAAGGGTATACTTTTTGGAGTGGAGGGAAGAACCCAATCGGAGCCAGGTCGAGCTCTCCGCGAGGGAGGGCCAGGTGGAGGTGGTCATCCTCGGGAGCACCTTCACCACCTACCACCACGGACCCGAGTGGGCCCGTCCCTTCCTCTATCCCCTCGTGGGTCCTTATGGAGTCTCCATGACGAGGAGGCTGGCAAGGCCGGAGGATAAGGACATGGACCATCATCACCATCGCTCCTTCTGGGTGGCGCACGGGGACGTGAACGGGGTGGACAACTGGAGCGAGATGGAGGGGCACGGCAGGACCGTCCACAGGCAGTTCCTGAGGACCGACGAGGGGCCGGTCTTCGGGAGGATATGCGCCTTGGGGGATTGGGTGAGTTCTGACGGGAGGAAGATTCTGGAGGAGGTCAGGGACATAAGGATATATGCCCTCCCCGAGGAGGGAAGGCTCGTGGATATGGAGGTAGAACTCAGGGCGAGCGAAGGGGACGTCAAGTTCGGGGATACTAAGGAGGGAGGGATAGCTTCCCTCAGGGTCCAACCCTCCATGGAGGTGAGGAACGGGGGTAGGATAGAGAACAGCTACGGGGCCATCGACGAGGCCGAGGCCTGGGGGAGGAGGGCACCCTGGTGCGACTACTCGGGACCCGTGGAGGGTAGGTGGGTGGGGATGGCCCTTATGGACCACCCGGATGGGTTCAGGTACCCGACCTACTGGCACGTGAGGGACTACGGCCTTATGACGGCCAACCCGTTCGGCCTATCTTACTTCCATAACGATCCGAACAGGAGGGGGGACTACGTACTTAAAGCCGGGGAATCCCTTAAGTTTAAGTATAGGTTATATATACACGTAGGAGATGCGAGGGAAGGACAAGTTGTCGGGAGGTACAACGACTTCGTCAATCCTCCCGAGGTCATAACAGCGACAGTTTAAATCTCCTCCTTACGTTTATATTTTAACACGATGGCGATCACCACCCCGACCGCGACCAGGAACCCCACCACCCCGCCGACCACCCCGGCGGGCTTCGTCCTGCGCAGATCCACCACCTGGATCCGATCCTTCTCGACGGGGAGCGTGAAGAAGTTCACTATGGGGGGACGCTCCCCCTTCTTCAGGAAGGTGAAGTCCCTAAGGATGAGTTTGTCCTCCTCCATACGGCCTATCTTCCCCTCCACCAAGGTGCTGTCGTCCAGGGTGAGCCTGACGAAGTTGCCGTCCTTTAGGGCGTCAGGGGTGGTCCGTACCATCTCGGAGCATCCCATCAGGAGGACCAAGGCCGGGAGTATCCGTGCGAGCATATCCTCTCCTTTGTTTTAAGGGTTTAAGGTTCTATCCCTCTAAAGATGGGATTTCAAGGAGGCTTTGTCAAGGGGTTTGTGCACGGGACGGGGACCTCCCCGGAGGAATTATCAGGAAGCCTTATGTCCATGAAAATCGAGCGCATATTTCTCACGGGGTTCATGGGCTCGGGCAAGACCGTGGTCGGAAGGGTCCTGGCCGATAGGCTTGGTTGGGATTTCCTGGACACGGACGAGCTTGTGGAGAGAAGGTCCGGCATGACGATACCGGAGCTCTTCGACGTCAGTGAGGAGGCCTTCAGGAGGTGGGAGCACATCTGCCTCGTTGAGGTTGCAGGTTCCAGCCGAGCTGTGGTAGCCTTAGGAGGTGGGGCCCTCACGAGGGAAGAGAACTGGGACGTCGTCAGGGGCAAGGGACCGGTGGTCTGCCTCTGGACCGAGCCCGAGATCATCCTTAGGAGGGTCAGGGAGGATACATATAGGCCCCTTCTGGCGGGACTGGACGATGAGGGGAAGCTCAGGAGGATAAAGGAACTTCTGGAAGTTAGGAGACCTTATTACCTCCGCTCGGATATAGTGATAAGGACGGACATGAGGACCCCCGAGGAGGTGGCGGAGGAGATAGTCAGGCTCCTCGGGTTGAGGCCCTGAGCTGGCCGCAGGCGGCCTGGATGTCCCTCCCCTTGCTGTCCCTCAAGGTCGCTGTGTAGTTGCGGGAGAGCAGTACCTCCTGGAACTTCAGGATTCTTTCGTCAGGAGGCCTTTCGAAGGGGACGTCAGGGATAGGGTTATATGGGATGAGGTTGACCTTGCAGGGTATGCCTTTGAGGATCTCCGCGAGCCTGTGAGCGTGCTCCGGGGAATCGTTGACCCTGTAGATGAGGACATATTCGAAAGTTATTCTGCGCTTATATATGCGTGAGAAGCCCTCGGCGACCTTAATGAGGACCTTAATAGGATATCTGCTGTTTATGGGCATAAGCTCGGTCCTCGTCGCATCGTCGGCGGCGTTAAGGGAGATCGCAAGGCCTATCGGAACTCCCTCCTTCGAGAGCCTTTCCATCCCCGGAACTATCCCTGCAGTTGAAAGGGTTATCCTTCTGGCCCCCAAAGCTATCCCCATCTCGTGCCTTATCAGCCTCACAGCCTTCATGACCTGCTCGTAGTTGAGGAAGGGTTCCCCCATTCCCATGAACACCACGTTTGTTACCTCTTCCCCTTCCCTCCATAGCACCTTCCGGATGTGGAGCAACTGCTCCAATATCTCACCGGCCGTGAGGTTCCTTTTAAAGCCCATCTTCCCGGTGGCGCAGAACTTGCATCCTAAGGGGCATCCAACCTGGCAGGAGAGGCAGACCGTCCTTCGATCTTCGTCCCTTATAAGCACGCTTTCCACCCTCTCCCCGTCCTCAAGCTCAAGGAGGAACTTCGTAGCCGAGCCGTCCCTTGAAGTGAGCCTCCGGACCTCCCTTATGCTTCCTATCCGGGCGATCCCGGACAGTTCCTCCCTGAAGGACTTCGAGAGGTCAGTCATAAGCTCGAAGTCGGACGCCCCCTTCTTGTACACCCACCTGAAGAGCTGACGTGCCCTGTACCTCTCCTTCCCGAGGCTCCTTATGAACTCCTCCATTTCCTCCAAGCTCATGCCCACGAGGTTCATCATAAGTATCCGAACGAGAACTTCTTGGGCTAAACGACCCCGGCCTTCGCAAGCTCTACCCACTTCACGACGCCTATGGGCCTTTCCTCATAGTCCACGACTATAAGTTCCGTTATCATATGCTCCTGCATTATCTTGACAGCCTTGGCAGCGAGCTCCTCTGGGCCTATGGTAAGGGGAGGGGTCCTTTCGGTTCCCCTCGGGCTCTTAAGGTAGGCCTCCTTAGCGGTGAGGAGGAGGACCCCGTCCCCCACCCTCTCAAGGAGCCTCCTTAGGTCCCCGTCGGTGAGGATTCCCGTCAACTTCCCCTCCCCGTCCACTATGCAGGTCATCCCCAGGGCCTTGGAGGTCATCTCCAATATCACATCCCCCATCCTGTCCCACTCCTTTACTATCGGAACCTCCTCGCCCTTGAACATGATGTCCTCAACGAGCCATAGGAGCTTCCTCCCTATGCTCCCACCGGGATGTAGCAGGGCGAAGTCCTCCTCGGTGAAGCTCCTGGCCTCCAAGAGGGCTACGGCCAAGGCGTCTCCGAGGGCGAGCATGGCGGTGGTGCTCGTCGTAGGGACGAGGTCGAAGGGGCAAGCTTCCCGCTCCACCGGGACCTCTAGGACGAGGTCGCTCTGTCTGGCCAGGGGCGAGTCGGGACTTGAAGTCATGGTTATCACTGGGACCCCGAGCCTTTTGAACGTGGGAAGGAGGGAGAACACCTCGTCCGTGCTTCCGCTCTTGGATAGGACCAGCACCACGTCCCCCCTACACACCATCCCGACATCCCCGTGCATGGCCTCAGCAGGGTGGAGGTAGAAGGCAGGGGTGCCAGTGCTCGTCAAGGTAGCCGCTATCTTCCTGGCTATGAGCCCGGACTTCCCTATTCCCGTGACTATGACCCTTCCCCTAGAGGAAACGATGATCTCCAGGGCCCTGCCGAAAGCTTCACCTATCTTATCCTCTAATGAGGCGACGGCCCGGGCCTCGATCCGCAAGACTTCCCTCGCCCTCTCTAAGGGGTCCACGGTCCTGCTCCTCGCTCGTTCAACACCATGTCCAACACCTCCCTCACGGCTCCCTCCCCTCCCTTAGCGTGGGTTATGTAAGATGCCACGGCCTTGACCTCGGGCCTGGCGTCGGCCACGGCGACCGGGATCCCAGCCCTTCTCATGACCGGAATATCGTTTATGTCGTCCCCTACGTAAGCAGCCTCCTCGTCCTTAAGTCCGTGCTTTCGGAGTAGATCTTCGTAGTCCCTAAGTTTGTCCTCGCTCCCTCCCAAGAACTCAACCCCGAGCTCCTCCATCCTCCTCCTGACCGATGGATCGTCCCTCCCGCTTAAGGCGGCAACGATTATTCCCGAACTTAGGGCCCTCACTATCCCCATACCGTCGTGAACGTTGAAGGCCCTCGTTATGCTCCCGTCGGGAGCGTAGTACAGCCTCCCGTCCGTGAGGACTCCGTCCACGTCCAGGACCACCATCCTGATCCTACCCCAGTCCATCTCACAGCCCCCTCGTCGTCCGGGTGGACCCCACACACCAGAACCCATGTTTGCCGTCCACGCGTTGATCAATTATAATCTCTTTACCGTTGTCTGTCAAGGTACAAGGGAAGGCTTATGCGTTCCAACAATTGCGACGTCGTCCTCCACCTGGCCGCGGTTCACAACTAGAAGCCTCGTCCCACTCCTCCAAGCAAAGGGCAAGCCTCAGAAGAGGACCTCCACATCTATTCCCCTTCCCGAGGTCTCCCTCAGGATGTGCTCCCTGAGTTCTGCAGCATATCCTGGCTCGTCCTTAGCGTATTCCAACCTCCTTAGGGCTTCATCCCCCAAGGTCCTGTACGCTCTGAAGATCCCTCTCCTTATGTGGCCCTTGAGGTAGTTCAAAGTATCGAAGCTCAGGAAGTCCAGCCTGAGCTCCTCAGCTACGTCCAAGATCCCCCCCAGATCCCTCTCGGTCAGGTAGGGCAGGACTGGACATACGAAGAACCCGACCCTGAGCCCTGCCTCCTTGAGCACCCTTGCGGCTGCTATCCTTCTGGACGGCCTCGGGGAGAAGGGCTCGAGCCTGGATGCGACCTCGTCCCTGTATGTAGTTATAGAGAACGCAAGGCGTAGACCTCCTTCGGGGAAGCTTCTAAAAAGGTCTAGATCTCGCAGCACGAGGTCGGATTTGGTGGCGAGGGTGACCTTCAAGGTCCCGGCCTGGGCATGCTCCGAGAGCACCTCCAGGCACCTCTTAGTCAGGCCATACTTCTTCTCCGAGGGCTGGTAAGGGTCGCAGACCGTGGAGATGAAGACGGAGATACCCACTAAGGAGGAAGGCCTCGAAAGCTCCTTTTTTAACACCTCCGGCACGTTCACCTTGACGTGGACCCAGGTCCCCCATGGGCCGCCTTCTCCCTTCCATCTGGACATGTAGCTCGCATAGCAATATGCGCACATGTGGGTACAACCCACATACGGATTTAGGGTGTAACTTCCACCCCTTCCCGTGAGGGCGG